>JBFFIS010000008.1:0-17821 GCA_041556375.1 Desulfurivibrionaceae bacterium
AATACCGACAACGATCATTCTCTCAGCCGGTTTGCCGTAAAAAGCAGCGGCCATCTGCCCTAAGACCGTGGTGGTATCCACAACCTTAACCACCGGCACCTCAAGATCAGAGATGCGGCTGTCCTGATTAACCACCACCGCCACAGCCCCGACTGCTTGCGCCTGCTTTAGAAAATCATGACCATCAGAGCTGGCACCGGCCACGGCGACAAACACAGCTCCTGGTCGAACTAAACGGGAATCAGCGCTAATTGCGCTGACCTTAACGGCCGAGACATCAGCGCCACACTGGTAGCTGATGCCTGCCAGCAGGTCTGTCAGCTTCAGCGCCATCATTTGGGCGCCTGCTCCGGTGTGCCGTTGGCAAGGCGAAGATGAATCCTGTCACCACAGTCCAAGCCCGCTTCAGGTTGCTGGGACACCACCCGGCCTGCCCCTTCTATGTCAATTTCAACCTGACAGGGCATCAACTGCAGCAGCGCCTTACGCAGACTCATGCCAACCACATTAGGTATTTTCCCCTTCCGCTTCTCGTCTTTTTCCTGGACCTCTTGCCTTGCGCCATAAAGCCTCTGCCACTGGCCAAAAAGTTCAGCATTGCCGGGGAGAGCTGCGACAGCCAAATCAGCTTCAGGCCTGCCTACCATTTCCTTGGCTGCCAAACGCAAAAAGGCATCGCCAAATCTTCGCATTGGCGATGCAGCCGATAACTCGAATTCACCCTCCTGGACAGACACAAGAAGAACAAGGCGGGGATGGACCACCGGCGAGGCAGCCACCAGCATGCCGTCATAGGTCTGCCGGCCCCTAAAGACCTGCGGTGCCGGATCACCCTCCTTACTCTCCACGACGAAATCATCCTCGCGCGGCAAGGGGAAGAGGTATTCAGCGGCAAAAAAGCGGGCGTTGTCACCAGCACTGGCCTCAAATGATTTCTGCAAGACCGCGCTTACCTTAGCCACCTCCCGGCCTTGGGCCTTAAAGGCATAGGAGGCAAAATTGCCTCCCTCATCAATGGTACCTTTCAAGAAATGGAGGGCCACGGGCTTACCACCATTAACCAGACGACTGAAGGCGCCCAGAACAGAAACTCCATTTAACCGCCCCTCACCACACTCATCGCCAGCCAAAATGGCCTCTACCTTGGTTGGCATGTCCACCTGGTCGGCACAGCTGATTCCCAGATCCTGCTGAAAGGCCAGGAGTTCTTCCTCGGCAATGGTCGGATCGGGCAACTCGGCAAGTTCATCGGATATAAAGCCACCGCCGGGCCATGGCCACCAATATCCGGCCCGGGCCCGCCCGCCGCTTTTTTGCAAACGTGGCTTGATCACAGTGGCGGATGGATATCTGGTTGTCCGCATGCGGATGTCCCTGTCGGCATGAACAGCTGCTCCATAGCGAAATATGCCTGATATGCCGCCCGGATTCATTATCCGGGAAACCATTGCCATCTTTTGGCTTGTAGGAGTGGCATCCCAGAAGGAGTTGGGATCAAAGGAGGGAAGCTGAACAGAGGCCATAATTTCGCCCGTGGCAGGATCAACTGCCATGGCTGCGACCGAACTGGCCTGGGTCTTGTCCAGCAATAATGCCATCTGCTTCTCCAAGATGGTCTGTGTTTTCAGATCAAGGGTAAGAACAATATGCTTCCCTTCATCAAAGGTTTGCTGCCCACTTCTAACACCGCTTCCAGCAAGGGCCCTGCCCCGGAGCTCTTTGTCATAAAAGAGCTCAATCCCGGAAAGTCCCTGCTCATCCTTGACATAGCCAAGCACCTGAGCGGCTGCCTTATTATGCGGATAAAACCGAACCGGTGATTTCTGAAAAAAAAGCCCGGCAATATTTAACTTTGACAACTCCACGACTTTGTTCCGCGGCACCTGATGACCGAGCCAGATAAAACTGCGCTCAGTGCGCAATCTTTTAACGAGCTGCTCTTGGTCAAGCCCCAGGATGGCGGCTAATGTTTCCCCTGTCTGTAAACTGTCCTCCACCTCCAGGGGTTTTATATAGGCGGCATACAGATCAAAACTTACGGCAAGAGGCTCAAGAGAACGGTCATAAATATTTTTCCGGTTCTCAAAGTGGACCACGCCGGGAAGGGTTGTGGCCTCCTGCTTTTTCTCTTCGCCAGAAGTCAACAGCCACAAGAGCAGGCCACCGGCACACAGAATAAGCAGAATACCGGCATTACTGATTCGTGTTTTCCGGCCTGGCTTTTTTTTCTGCCCATAGCCTTTATAGTCGATGGGCCCCTTGCGTCTCTGATACTCCATGACGCCTTTCCCTCCAGGCAAAAAACTGTACGTAGATCATTATGGCGAAACCCGTTCCCTTAGCGGAAACCGATTTGCTGCCGTTTGCCCGGGCTGTATAAACCGACCTGAACGGCAGCAAAGGCCTCCAGGCGCTGGACCTGAAGAAGGCGTACCTGCTCGTCCAGCAATGCCGTTCGCGTCTGCTCCTTTTTACTCTGGAGCTCCTGGGCCTGGGCAATTCCTGTTAAACTTTCTTGAATGCAATGCCCCACCCAATAACTGGCGGCCACCCCTATGGCCGCAGCCAGCAAGACTATGACACCGAGGGCCTTCCAGAATAATCTGCTATTTGCCGTGGACTGGCTCATGGCACGCCAACTCTGGCGGCGGACTGCACATCGGCCCCTTTCCTGATAACTTCCTGCATAATCTCGCATACGCTACTCTCCGACGACCTCTGCAACCCTTAGCTTTGCACTTCGTGACCGGGAATTGCGCGCCACCTCTTCCGGACTCGCCACCACCGGCTTGGCGGTCAAGGTCCGCAACCGCGGGTTATCCCTAAACGCCCTTTTCACCAGCCTGTCTTCCAGGGAATGAAAAGAGATCACACAAAATCTACCGCCGGGCCGTAACACCTGGGCGCCGTCTGCCAGAACCGTTACCAGGTTATCCAACTCGCCATTGACAGCGATGCGCAATCCCTGAAAGACCTTGGTGGCCACATGTATCTTTTTGGGGTGGAAACGCCGGGGAATCGTTTTTGCCACCAGATCTGCCAACTCCCTGGTCGTCAGCAGAGGCGCCTTTATCCTTCTGTCAACGATGGCCTTGGCTATGGGCCGCGCCTGCCTCTCCTCTCCGAAGAGATAAAAAATATCGGCCAGTTCTTCTTGCGAGGCCGAGGCCAAAATTTCAGCGGCCGTAACCTGCTGCCGGGTATCCATGCGCATATCGAGGGGCTCTTCACCCTTGAAGCTAAAACCCCGACCACTCTCGTCAAGGTGGAGAGAGGAGAGCCCCAGGTCGAGCAATAGCCCATCAACACCTGCAATATTTCTCTTTGTCAGCTCACTCTTGATGTCGGCAAAATTCTTTCTGACAAAAACCACCTGGTCGCCAAACGGGGCCAGGTTCTGCCGGGCTCTTTTCTGGGCCTCTTCGTCCCAATCAAAACCGATGAGGCGGCATTGAGGGCCACCCTCTGCCAAAATGGCCCCGGCGTGACCGCCAAGGCCAAGGTTGCCATCGACATAGACGCCGCCGGCATGGGGCTGGAGGTAGTGAAGAACCTCTTCCAACAAGACCGGGACGTGAAGTGGGTCATGGCCATACATACCTTTTAGAAGAAGCCCAAATCACTGCACTCACCGGCCAGATCATCAAACTCTTCAGCACCAACCACATTTTCAGCCAGATGAATCTGCTTATCCCAGACCTCAACAAAGGAGGTCATACCGAGCAAAACAACCTCCTTGTCGATATTGCCCATGGTCCGCAGGGTGATGGGCACCAGAATCCTGCCGTTTTTATCAGGCTGAACCTCGGCGGCATTACCGACAACATGGCGGACAAACTTGGCCGTCTTGGGGTTTTGCTGGCCCCGATTCAAGATGGCGTGTTCAAAAATGGCCCATTCGGCCAAGGGATAGATACGCAGACATTTTCCCCAGGGGGTAATAATGAGACGATCATCATACTTTCGAGACAGGACATCCCGGAAGCGGGCAGGGATATTCAACCTTCCCTTGCTGTCCAGGCCATGCTCGGAGCTTCCGCGGAAGCTATTGATCTGCTCTAGAACACCCTCTGTCACTTCTCACCCCATTGAGCCACTTTAAACCACTTTACACCACAATATTTAACTTTATAGCCACCTTCCCGTTGTCGAGTCAAGAAAAAATCTATAGCCCTTTCGGGCACAAAAAATGGCACCCCGCCACAAACTACAACATATTGGGAAAGCAAAAAATTAAATACACTACGACATGTAAATTTGCCGCCTCACCTTTCTTTTCAGTCATCTTAAAAAAATAAAAAAATAAAAGTGGGTACAAAGTGGAGGACAGAGAAGAATACAGAAAGAAGAACAGAGAGAACCCCTAAAAAAAGGGGCCATTCATACAACTGCGATAAAAAGAAACAACGAGAGGGAAGGACAGGGGGAGAAGACCCCTAAGAGATATCGAGCTCCTGTGAACGGAGATCGATGTAGTGTGCCAACAACTGATAATCACTATCTGATTTATCAAAGTGAAAGGAAACCTCGGCCTTTTCCTTGACGCGAACCTCACGCACCACCACGGCCTCGGTAATATTTATAACGATCGGCGAGCGTTGCCCTGCTCGGAAATAGAGGGTCAAGGTGAGGGGAGAGAGGACGCTGCCCCGGCCAAGCCCTTCGAGGTCGCCAAAGATCCTGGCCCCCTCCAAGGAAACATCCAGGATCTGGGCCGTTAACAGCCGGCGGCTATGTTTAGGGATGCAAGTCAGCAGAGACTGCGGCGGGGTAAAAACCCGTGGGAACTTGCGGCGCTGGATTTCAAAAATCTCACCAGGCAGATTTGCCCGGGCAAACCTCTCGGACTGCCGGACAAAGTGCAGAAAGAAACCGCGCATCAGGGCCTGCTCAGGGCCTTGATAAAAAACATAATAGGGCTCAGATTCATCAAGAATCAACTCCGGGGGCTTGCTGACCTCGACCAGCACAGAGCCTGCCACTTCAAGAATCTGACGGACCGTGATGGCGCTTGAGGTCTCCCCGGGTCTTGCCAGAACAAGGACAATATCCCGGTCTACCAGGACCTTTATCTCCTCGATGATTTCTTTGGCATCGACGCTCCACTGTCTTTTCAAAACCTCTCCCCCTGCAGACAATGCAGTTACAGCCGTCTAGATAATTACCGTTCTCTTGATATAGCGGATAATTTCGTCGGGATCATCCATGACCTGAAAGATATGGAGGTCATCCTCCTCAATGGTCTGGGCCGGCAACATCTGCTCGCGAATCCAGTCAACCAGACCGGACCAGTAGGATGAACCGACCAGAACAATGGGAAAACTCTTGATGCGCCTGGTCTGGATAAGGGTGATGGCCTCAAAGAGTTCATCTAGAGTGCCGAAACCGCCGGGCATGGCAATAAAGGCCATGGCGTATTTAATCAACATGACCTTGCGGACAAAGAAATACTTAAACTTCAAGGGCATATTAGCAAACTCATTGCCCTCCTGCTCAAAGGGCAGATCGATATTAAGACCGATGGAAATACCATCAACATCAGCGGCGCCACGGTTACCGGCCTCCATGATACCAGGGCCACCGCCCGTCATAATGGCGTAGCCCGCTTCGGAAAGCCCCTTACCAACGGTGCGGGCTATCTTATAATACTCATGATCTTCGCCGAACCGGGCTGAACCAAAAATAGAAACCGCCGGCCTCTTGACCACGGCCAGGGAATCAAAACCCTCGACAAACTCGGCCATAATCCTGAACAACCGCCAGGAGTCTCCGACATTAAACGTGTCCAGCCAATACTGCTGGGCATCATCAACCTTGCCACTGTTAATCATTACCATGAAACACCTTCTTATTTCTGTTTACGACTTATCTTCAACCAGGCCACGGTCATTCCCCGAGCCGGTTGTCAACCTACCATGCTTGCCATATGAAACGTAGAATGTTGAACAAGAAATTTCGATTGGAGAAGGAAAGTACTTTGGCAATCAAGGCTGTCTGCCCTTGCCATTCCCTGTTGGACACTCAACATCAAAAGCAATTACTATCTACTTTGATCATCAAGCCGCGGCCAGCCTCTTTACCGCCTGCCGGGCTGTCTTATTGCCGTCATCAAGGCGCAACACCCTTTCGTAGGCCTTGAGGGCAGCGCCCTGCTTGTACTGGGCCTCAAGAATCTCGCCTTGAAGGAGGAAGATGTCCGCCCTGTCCCGATCCAGGCGCATGGCCTCCTTGAGGGCCTCATGGGCGGCTTGCAGGTCGCCATAGGCCAATTCAACCCGAGCCAGGCGCAGCCAGTGGCCCCAATCCTGATCATCAATCTCAACCGCCTGGCGGCAGAAGGTCCGGGCAATATCGCTGCCCTGCTCTTCGAGACTGTAAAGCTCGCCAAGGGCACTGAGAGAAACAGCGTCCTGGGGGTTGTGGCGGATAGCGCGCTGCAGGCTGGCCATGGCATCCTTCCTGATCCCCAGGTGATAGTAGGCCTCACCAAGATAGCGATGCACGGCGCCATGGCTGACATCCCGGACATCACGGGGGCCAATCCTTTCCGCCTTCCGTAACACCTGGACCGCATCCTCATAGCGACCACTGCGGCAATAGAGTTTGCCAAGCTGCAACAGGAGGTCAAAATGATCGTCCTGACAGGAAAGAGCCTCCTCAAAACTGGCCAGCGCCTTTATCTCTTGGCCCCTGGCCAGATGGGCAAAACCAAGATTACACAGGGCCATAAAGTTGCCGCGATCAATGGCCAGCACCTCCTCAAAGCAGGAAATCGCCTTTGGATAGCGGGCCATCTGGGCCAAGGTTACACCGTAGGAGTTGAGCAGATTGACGTTTTTGGGATCAAGGTCAAGGCCGCGCTGATACTCACGGGCCGCCTTGACCATATCGCCCTCGTTATAATAGATATCGCCGCTGATATTGAGACTTACACCATCAAAAACGGTAAAGGTACCTGGCCCAAAAAAAGAGGTATGCAGAAGGGCCTTACGGCTATTGGCAATGAGCTCAGATCTCTTGAAATCGGCGCAGGGAAAAAGTGCTATGCCGTACGAGTAGCTCGGCCCTGTGTCGGCAAGGGCAATCTTTGCGAGTCGACACCATTCCAGGGCGGCATCTTCGTCAAAATCAGGGAGCAGCACATAGCCGCGGCTGGGTGACAGGGCAATAATACTTGCCTCGCCGCCTTCAACCTGCCGGAGGGTTTGCTCGGGAAACGCTTGGCACCCTTCCCCATCGCTGCGCATCTCAACCAGACAGAAGCGGTCGTACTTTTTCATCTCCTTACCGAGACGGGAAACCACCTGCCGGGGCGGAGGGTAGAGTGGGTGGGAGGCCCGGTTGGCCACGGTACGAAAGGAACAGAGGCCAAAAGGGCCTCTCTTATAGGCAGTCTGCAGGGCCTGCCAGGCCTCTTCAAGGATTTTCTCAGAATCTTGAGGGCTCCCCTGGCATTCGGCGATGCCGACATGGACCCGGGGCATGTTCTCCCTCTTCAACCATTGCAGAAGCTGATCCGCCACCTTGAGGGCCTTGGCCTCATCCACCCCTTCCCAGAACAGCGAAAACAGACCATTACCGAGATGGCAGGGAGGAGAGAGATGACCGATCAGGGAATCGAGATAGGCCCCGGCTCGGCTGACCTCGACCAGGGCATGGCCGGCATCCTTGGCCTTGGGAAATATCTCGAGAAGCAGGAGGCAATGACTGCGTTCCGGCTCGTCAGCCCCCGCCTCCTGCCCTTGTTGACAGAGGGCCGCCAGCCTGGCCTGCAGCACCTTGACGTTGCCAAGACCGGTATGGGGATCAATGGCGCCCTGTTTAACAAATTCCAGTTCCCGGGAAATCAGGCTACTCTTATCAAGCAAGGTGGCGGCGGTCAGCTCCATCACCCAGGGCTCGACGCCGGTAAGAACCGCCACGCCGCACAGGGAATCACCGCCCCAGAGGGGGAGATAGAGAGAGGCCTGACGGCCGTTATCTTTTACAGGTTGGAGACCGTTGCGCACCACCTCGATTCCCACCTTCCACTGGGCAGGGATCCCATCACCGCTGATCTCCGGCCCGACCAGATAAACGGCGGCACAGGGGCAGAAATCCTTGATCGTCTTGGCAAAAAGAGGGGCCAGCAGATCCAAATCTTTATTACCCAGCGGCGCATAGTGAGGCAAAAAAGGAAAACTCATGATTCACCCTTGGTGGCGGCAATGATAGCGGCGGCAAGCTCCGGCACCTCTTTGTCGGCAACGGTGCGCATATCAAGGATAAGCCGGTCATCCTCAATACGACCGATGACCGGGATCGCACCGGCCCGCAGTCGGATCTCAAGTTGGTTCAGACTGCAGGCGGTCGGTTGCAGGGTAACGGCCCGGCTCCGCAGGCCTTGCTCGGGCAGGGCACCGCCGCCCACCCGGGACTCGGTATCAGCCGAGGAAATCTCACAGCCCAAGCCGCCCTCTTTCTTCAGGCGCCGGACCAGGCGGGTGGCCCTCTTCTTAATGGTGGCGTAGTCCATGCTCAGCATGGCCAGGGTCGGCACAGTCGTGGTGACGCTGGGTTCATCAAGATAGAGGCGGAAGATGGCCTCCAGACCGGCCAGGGTGAACTTATCGATACGCAGGGCGCGGTTGAGGGGATTTTTCTTGATGCGGTCGATGATGGCCTTGCGGCCGACAATAAGTCCGGCCTGGGGGCCGCCGAGAAGCTTGTCACCGGAAAAGGTCACCACATCTACCCCGCTCTTTACGACCTCCTGGACGGTGGGCTCCTTGTCGAGACCAAACCTGGAAAGATCGACAAAGGAGCCACTACCAAGGTCTTCCATTACTGTCAGGCCCTCCTTCCTGCCAAGGGCCACCAGTTCTTCCAAGGGCACCTCAGAGGTAAAACCGATCATTTTATAATTACTGGTATGGACCTTGAGAAGCAGGGCCGTCTCGTCGCTAATGGCCTGTTCATAATCGCGCAGATGGGTGCGGTTGGTGGCCCCGACCTCAACAAGTCGGGCGCCGCTTTTCTTCATAACATCGGGGATACGAAAAGAGCCGCCAATCTCGACAAGCTGGCCCCGGGAGACGATGGCCTCCCGGCCCTTGGCCAGGGTATCCAAGGCCAAGAGCACAGCGGCAGCGTTATTATTGACCACCAGCCCGGCCTCGGCGCCGGTGAGTTCACAGAGCAGATCCTCCACCAGGCTATAACGGCTCCCGCGCTTGCCGGTGGCCAGGTCAAACTCGAGGTTGGAGTAACGGCAGCCGGCAGCAACCAGACTGGTCATGGCAGAATCTGGGAGCAGGGAACGGCCCATATTGGTATGGACCACAACGCCGGTGCCATTAATCACCGTCCGAAAATGGGGGGCCATAAGCTCGGCAAGACGCTTGTGAAAGCGAGGCAGCAAAAAGTTTTTCCCCAGGGCCTGGGCATCCTGCTGTTCACCGCCAAGGATGGTCTGACGGACATCATCAAGGAGTTCCCGAACTGCCTTTTTTACCAAGCGCAGGGGGGCCTCGGTCTCATCCTGAATCCAGCCGAGAAACTCGTCGACCTTGGGAATTGCCTTAAGGAGCTGATGATCGGCGCTGGTGGTTTTATCTTTTTTCATTAAGAAATCCTTCCTGAAACGGTGCTTTTTGTGAAGCTGCCGCCTACGCATTGGGCAACAGGGGAGCAAAATCAGGCCGCTCTTCTGCCAACACCCATGACTTACACTACAAAAGCGGGAAAATACAAAGTTTTTTTACTTTTGCCGCCCCGAGGCCAGAAAGTGGGCCCTGCTGCCCTAAGCCCCCTTGTTATTACGAGGACCGCAGACGCCGGGTCTGCCAGAGACGGGAACCGCTCTGATAGAGAACGGCAAGCAGATAAAAAAACAGACTGGCGCCACCAAGCTGGAGAAGGTGTTCCCGGCCCAGGGCAACCACACCAAAATAATGAGCAAGGGGCGTATAGAGGATCAGGGCCTGGAGGGCAACGGAAACCATCACCGCCAGCCAGATAAAGGGGTTGGTGAAAAAAGACACCCCATAGCCCTGGCGAATAACAAAGACCAGAATCATCTCATAACAGACAACGAAATTAAAGACCATTGTCCGGGACAGAACCAGGCGGTCATTGTCGCCACTGCCGCCGCTCCAGACAAAGAGGGCCAAGGCAATACAGGTACCCACCACCCCGAGCACCAGAAGGAGCAGGAGTTTATCGCCTGGCAGAATGCCCTCACCCTTGGGCTTGGGAGCTCGTTCCATAATCTGGTCGCTATAGCCATCGACGCTATAGGCCAAGGCCGGGGCGCCATCGGTGACCATATTGATCCACAACAGCATCACAGCCGTCAGCGGCAGATTCATTCCCAGGATAACAGCGAGAAAAACGATGAGCACCTCGCCGAGATTACCGGAAAGAAGCAGCATGATCGACTTCTGGATATTATCATAAATACCGCGGCCCTCCTCAATGGCACCAACAATATGGGCAAAGCTGTCATCGGTGAGAACAAAATCGGCGGCCTCCTTGGCGACATCGGTACCACTGCCTACGGCAATGCCAATATTAGCTTTTTTCAAGGCTGGGGCATCGTTAACACCGTCACCGGTCATGGCCACCGTGTGGTTCTGCCGCTGGAGCATGGTAACGATGCGCTGTTTATGCTCCGGCACCACCCTGGCAAAGATATTGACCCCGGCCTCCAGGGCGGCGTCAAGCTCCTCGTCGCTGATGGTATCCATCTCGGCACCGGTGAGCACGTTGCCGCTGATGCCGACCTCGCGACCGATCGAGCGTGCTGTCTCAGGATAGTCGCCGGTGATCATGATCACCCTGACCCCGGCCTTCTTGCTTGTTTTCAGGGCGTCAAAGACCTCTTGCCGGGGCGGATCGATCATGGCCTGGAGGCCGACAAAGATCAGATCCTCCTCAACAAAATCGTGGCGTCCCGGCAGCTCCTTCCAGGCAAAGGCCAGAACCCGCATGGCCTGGGAGGCGTAGTGGTCTATGCGGCCAGCAATCTGGTCGCGGAGTTCCTGATCCAGGGCGACAACCTCGCCTGCCACCAGGGCATGACTGCAGGAGTCAAGAAGGCCGTCGGCGCCGCCCTTGCTGAACATCTCCTCCTTGCCCTGGTGAGCCACCAGGACACTCATCCGCTTGCGGCTCGAGTCAAAGGGTAGTTCAGCCAGACGCCGAACCTCCTCCTCAAAACCGCATTTGGCCGCCGAGACCAGCAGGGCCGCCTCGGTTGGATTGCCGGTGATCCGCCACCGTCCCTCTTCTTCAAAAAGGGTGGAGTTATTACAAAAAAAGCCGCACTGCACAACAAGGGGCACCTGATCAAGCTCCACCGCGCCCTCCTCCGGACTATAGCCTCCGCCGGCCAATTCATACTCGCGGTCAAAGGTCCAGACGATCCGCACCGTCATCTCATTTTTGGTGATGGTGCCTGTCTTGTCGGTGCAGATCACATCACAGCTGCCCAGGGTCTCCACGGCAGAGAGTTTGCGGACCAAAGCCTTTCTGGCCAGCAGTCGTTTGACTCCGATACTGAGAGCGATGGTCACCACGGCAGGCAGGGCCGTGGGCACCGCTGCCACGGCCAGACTGATGGCAATAAAGGCAAAACTGATAAAGAGTTCCCTACTTAAACCCTGACCAGCCAGGATCTCCTTGGCGCAGGAGGCCAGAAGGACAAAGACACAGATGGCGATAATGGCGCCGCCAAGACGGCGACCAAAGGAGTTCAGCCTTTTTTGGAGCGGGGTCATCTCCTCCTCCGCCTCCTTGATCAGGCGGGTAATAAGGCCAATTTCAGTGTCCATACCGGTCTTGACCACCACGGCCGTGGCATTACCGGAGACGACAGCGGTGGAAGAAAAAACCATATTGCGCTGGTCGGCCAAGGCTGCTTGGCCCGGCAGGGCAGCGCTTGTCTTTTCCACCGGCAGACTTTCGCCAGTGAGCGAGGCCTCCTCCACGGCAAAGACGGCATCGGTGAACAGCCGGCAATCAGCCGGCACCTTGTCGCCGGCGGCCAGACGGACAATATCACCAGGGACAAGCTCAGCCGCCTCCACCTTATGCCACCTTCCGTCACGATGAACAGTGGCCTGCACAGTGGTCATCTGCTTGAGCGCTGCCAGTGACTTGGCGGCGCTCAGCTCCTGAAAAAAACCAATGGCGGCGTTGATGGCAACGATGACAATAATGATCAGCGAGTCGACATATTCGCCAATGGCCACAGCAAAAACCACGGCAAAAAGCAGGATATAGATGATGAAACTCTTAAACTGGTCAACAAAGATACGCCAGGGATGGGGGCCGTCACTGCTGTCAATTTCGTTGCGGCCATAGGTGACTTGGCGGCGAAGGACTTCACCGGAATCAAGACCGCGGTCGCTGGTGGCAAGAGCCTGAAAGACCTGATCAATTTCCTGGCTGGTAAAATCGCGCATGCAATGGGCTCCGGGCAATACCCCTTAATTTATAAGCCAGATGGCTATATCACTGGTATTGGCCAATAACCTGTCGCTGACCCCGCCCAGCACGCCCTTGCGGACATCGGGATCTCGCCTCCCCATGACAATGGTGCCGAAATCCTTGTGCCAGGCCTGCAGGGCAATATCCCGAGCCGGGTCCAGGCCGCGACTGTCTTCGAGACGATGGACATGGTCCATATCAAAACCGCTTTCGCGGAGAATCTCTTCGGCTGGATGAAAAATATAGTCATCACGTTGAAGATGAAGATGACACCACTCCTCGCCAAAGACGGTTTCGCATTTTGCCATCTGCTTCTCTGATCTTGTGGCAAAAAGAGCGGTGGAGTGAAAAAGGGTAATGTCCACTCCTGGTATATCTTTAAATATATAGCCGAGATGATCGACAGCCTTAAGGATGTGACTGGAGCCATCCACGGACACCAGAATTTTTCGCGAGTCGACATGGCCATCCACCACCCAGATGGGAATATCCCAGCATTTCTCCAGGATCGACTTGGTGACACTGCCAAGAAGAAGGGCCTGCAGGCGACCAATGCCTCGCCTGCCCACCAGCAAGGCATCGTACAGGCCGGAGCGGGCCATCTTCACCAGGTCGGCAGCCACATTCACAGTGGACAGCTCCACCGAGGTTGTTAGCTGCTCCTTGGCAAAACCGTGGCGCTCCAGATGGTGAACAGCGCGTTTCAGGTGCTCTTTGGCCCCGTCAAACTGCCTTTTCGTCCCGGCGGACATGAGATTACGTCTATCCCGCGCATCAAGCCAGTCAGAGCCCTCGGGCATCTGCCCGGCGGGGACAATGCAGACGAGATGGACATAGATATCCTTGGCCCCTTCAAACATCTGGCCAAAATAATGGACCTCATTGAGGGAACGAAAAGAGCCGTCCACTGCCATCAAGATCTTCTTTTCCATTACTGTTTCCTCAAGTCGTCAAGCCTTAAGCAACACCCTATTGTGGCCTTGGCCCGTATTTCTTTACAGTGTAGTGAAACAAAAGAGCGGCGGTCAACAGGAAAGGAAAACTTTCATCAGTTTAATCCTTCATCATTCCAACTACTTAATCATAAGACGTATGGCCGCCGCCCCCGGGCCACTCTCTTCGGCGGCCAGGGCCTGGGGTTCGATGACAAAGAGGCGTTCCGGAGCAATTCCCCCTTGCCCGGCCAGATACTGGAGGGCCTGGTTGGCCCGGTCAATGGCCAGCAAGCGCAGCTGGTCATCGGCCACCTTGAGAGTGCCCACAAGATAGTCTTCTTTCTCAGCCAGGGTTTGCGGCACAGGAGACGGTGCTACCCCGAAGGCCCGCAGACGCAGCTCAAAGATCTTTGTCAAATAGCGTTCGTACTCCTGAGGAGTGAGCTGTACGGATTCTTCCACGGCCTTGTCGCCCTGGGGCAGCTTGGCCTCCTGTAGTTTCTGGAGCTTTATCATCTTGAGCAGAAGCTGGCGGGCAAGGGCCTGGCGGTCGGGTCCCTCATCCACCTGGCCCATAATATCCATACGCAGCCCCGGTCTCTCAAAAAGGACATAGGCAATTTTATCAAGTTTGGCCCGGGCCTCAGGTGTGAGCCTGGCCCGGCCCGCTTCAAAGGCAACCGTTTGCAGATCCTCACCGGCCGGAACCAATGAGCCAAGCAAGGCAAAGGGCGAGGTGGCGGCCTTGGCAATCAAGTTAACCAAGACCTGAAAGACCACGCCGCCGATACTAAACTCCGGATCACCCAGATTACCCGCCACCGGAATATCGAGGTTAATTTCTCCCTGTCTGTTCTTAAGAAGGGCAATGGCCAGGGAGATTGGCAGGTTCAAATCGTCCGGGCTGTCCACCGTCTCCCCCAGGGTAAACTGATCCAAGAATATATTGTTTTCCCCGGTCAGCTCCTGGCCCTTGACCAGATAATGCAAGTCAAGGTTGAGCTTGCCCTTCTCCGTTTTATAGCCCACATAGGTGCCGGTGTAGGGCGAGGCATGGCTGAGATCAAGATCGCGAAAATCCACGCCCAGATCGACAAAGGGTTCCTGCTGCAGGGGGTTGATCTGGCCGCTGATAACCAGAGGGGCCTGTCGGTTCACCTTGCCGCTCAAATTTACCAGGGCCTGGGAGTCCTTACTCGAGGAGAGACCAACGATCGTGCCGTGCAGGTCACCCAGGACCGCGCCATAGGAGGGCCTGACCTTGCGATCAACAAACTCCACCTTGCCATGTTCCACCGTCACCTTGTTAATGGCCACTGCCACGGATTGGGCCGCCGCCTTCTCCTCCTCGACGCTCACCTCTTCGGCTTTGTCTTGGCCGGCTGCCACGGGCAGGGCAGATACATTTGAAGAGCCGTCCTCGAAAATAATTAATTTCGCCGCCAGCCCTTGCAGGCCCAGGCTATCGATGCTCAAGGCCGGCGGCTGGGCGGTAAAATCAATGCCTTCAATTGCCAGACGCTGCCAGGCCAGGAGATCATCACCGTTGCGGGTATCAACAAGGGCCAGCTTGTCAAACTGGGCCCGGCCCTGGAAGGCAACGGCCAGTAATTCCTGCTGCTGGTGGACAGAGAGGCTGCCGCTGCCAGCCGCAATGCCGTCGGCAATAGCGACATTGAGCTGCTGTTGAACATAGGCCTGATAGGGTTTGAGAGCGATATTGGTCAAATCGAAGTCAAGGCTGCCAAACAGCGGCCTGGCGCCGATCTGGCCCTGGCCCTTGATCTCTCCGGCGCCGTTTAGTTGCAGGGCCAGGCCGAACTCAGCCCGGTTGTCCGGGGCCGTGGAAAAATTGACCAGCCGGAGATCCAGCGCCTCCAGCTGCTGCACGGCAGGCTGAGTCGCGCCCGTGCCGCTGTCATGAAAGCGAGTACTGCCCCCTGTGACCTCAAAGAGGTCGATATCCACCAGCAGGCCTGGCCCCTCATCCTCTGGCACCGGAGCGACCGCAGCCTGTTGCCCCTGGCCTGCTGTGCCGAGTAGGGCCAACGGCAGAATATCGCCATTTTTCAGACGCCAAGCCTCCAGGGCCAGCCCCTGAAAGGAGACTTGTTTCAGATGAATCTTCTTCTCCAGAAGATTGGCATCACCAAACTCCAGGGCAAACCGGGGCAGGCGCAGATAACTGCGCTGCTCACCATCCACCACCTCCACCTGGCGAACAACCACAGTGCCGGTGAGCGCCAGCCTGGCCCCCTTGGCGTTGAATTTGACATAGGAAATTTTGACATCAAGATCAACAAGGGCGGACTTGAGAATCAGCCCGGTTTCATTGGGGATATAGGCAAGATAGGAGGGGATATCAATTCCTGCCATCTGCAGATCGACACTGGTTTCCTGGGAGTCGGCAAAGGGCTTGACCTGGCCGCCTAGATCCATTTGGGTACCGTTAATCAGGGCGGCAAATGATGGTTGGACATAGGTCTCAAGATGATAGGGCAGATTAGAGATGGCTGGAATCACCATACGCAAGGCAGCAATCTGGTGTTGGCTGCCTTTGGGCCTGTCATCAAAGCTGACCTCGCCGCCAGCAATCTCAATATTATTGATGGAAAAGAGCAAGGGGCGCGCTGCTTCGCCGTCCTCTGCCTTTGCCTGTTCGCCACCGCCTAACAGGTCGCTAAAGTTATAGGTAGTATCGAGGTGACGACTGACTGCGATTTGGGGATGGCTGAGGGCAAGATTCTTGACAATAATGGCTCTTTTGAACAGCGAGGCGGCCTGCAGATTGACAACGAGCTCATCAAAGGCGACGAAATGGCCTTGGCCCTGCCTTTTGCCCAGCTCAAAGCCCTCCACATGAAAAGTAAGGGTATAGGGGTTAATCCTTATTTTATCGATGGCGACCGGTCGGTTGAGGGTCATTGGTATTTTGTTGACCAGGGTATATTTGACTAAGGCTGGGAGGAGAAAAAATCCGCACAAGGAATAGAGGACCAGGGCCACAGCGGACCAGAAAAAGACCTTCTCCATTCGACTGCGACCGCTGAGCATGTTCTTTAGATGTAATTTCACCATAGTGTTTTTCCTGTTCAAGGCTGCCTTTTGACTAGGCCTTTAAGCCCCAGACTCCCTCCCATAATTTTCTTCCCGGTCGGGACAAGATGCCTGCCCCCATCAGCCAAGGCGTGCTAAAAAAAAACATGTCTGAAGAACTTTCCACATTACAGGGGTTATACCAGCTTGCCATTGAGTTCCTGGTAACCTACTGTTTCCAGATCATCGGCGCCCTGATCATTCTCCTGGTCGGTCTGAAGGTGGCAAGCTGGGTGTCAGGCCTGACCGCCCGACTCTGCGAGAGCCACGGCCTCGACATCACCCTGACCAAATTCCTCGGCAATGTCAGCAAGATCGTGGTGATGACCTTTGTGGTGATCATCACCATCGGCAAATTCGGCATCTCCATCGCGCCGCTCATCGCCGCTGTCAGTGCCCTGGCCTTTGGGGCCAGTTTTGCCGTCCAGGGACCATTATCCAATTATGGCGCCGGCCTGTCCATAATTCTTTCCCGACCCTTTGTGGTGGGCAATACCATCACCATCCATGGCGTCAGCGGCGTGGTAGAGGAAATCAGGCTGGCCATGACCATTCTCAGCACCGAGGATGGCGAAGAGATCATGATCCCCAACAAACATGTCGTTGGTGAAATCCTCAAAAACTCCTTTGCCAACAAGATCATCGAATCCTCGGTGGGCATTTCCTATGATGATGAGCCGGCCCGGGCCATTGCCGTGATAGAAAAAATTCTGGCCGCCACCCCCCAGGTCTGCACGGAGCCCGCCCCCCTGGTGGGTATTGACGAATTTGCTGACTCAGCCATTACCATTGCCTACCGCTGCTGGGTACCCACGAAGGAATACTTTCAAACCCGTTACCAGATTAATAGCGCTATCCATCAGGCCTTTGCCGACAGCCAAATCAGCATCCCCTTTCCCCAACGTGATGTCCACCTTATTGACTCCAAGGAGGCCTAGCCATGACAGGACGTCTCAACTATTTTTCCCTGCTGCTTCTCCTCACCCTGTCCCTTATCCTTTTGGGCTGCGGAGAAGAACCGGGCCCGGCTGAAAAGGCGGGCAAAAAAATAGACCGAGCCCTGCACAAGACCACTGACAAAATCAAAGAGCTTAGCAAATAGCACGCCCCTCCATCGCCGAAGCAATTACCGCTGTTTCAGAGAAAACCTCCGACCTGAGGAATTGCCATGACAAATCTTGACAGATACACCGACCAGGCCATTGCCCTCGCCATAGCCTATGGCCCCAAACTTGTCCTTGCCCTCCTCACCCTGGTTATCGGCTGGCGGCTGATCAAGGTTGCCAGTAACCTCCTTGACCGGACAATGGATAAGCATA
>JBFFIS010000009.1:0-17818 GCA_041556375.1 Desulfurivibrionaceae bacterium
AGCGTTTTTTTGCTGAGATTGGTGCAGCCCTGCTCGCCCATGATTAAGTAGCTGTTTTGCCGCCGCTCTATTTCTGACAACACCCTCGCGACTCTGGCACACCCAGGGCTTTAAGAATTTTGGCCAAGGGGCAGAATTTGCTGAACCCGAACTGCAGGAGGTTGGCGCCGACAAAGGCGGCGATCAGCAGCCAGTATTGATGGACGAAAAGGGGGCTGGCCTCGACACCAAGGCCGAGGGAGAGCAGGATGAGGAAGCCGGCGATAGAGTGGATCCAGTCGGTGATAATCATGGGGATTTCCTTTGGGAAGAGTTGTTGTCGGTGGCTTTTTTAGAGTTTTGTGCCGAGGTGTGATGTTGGTTTGGTTGTTATGTCTGGCGTTAAAAAGAGCTGTTGCCGTGTAAATGGTTTTCGCTGTTTTGCGGATGACGTTCGAGATATGCGCTTTTTATTCTGTTGTCGAAAAAATTTCTGTCATACCCTTTCGGGTATAACAGGCTTTGCAGTGCAGGTGTTTCCGTTATTTTTTCTAAATTTTCTTCGAGCGTGCTCCCATGGACCTGGGATTGGGGAGTCCACTGTCATACCCTTCGGGTATAAGAGCCTCTACATCTCAAACAGTTCTTGTGGTGCTTTAGCTCTAGAATCTGCAGCATACTCTTTCGTTGTAACGCCTCTAGAGGCTCTAAAAACTCCACCTTACCCCGGCATAGGCATTGCTGTTGTCTTCGAACTGGCCGAAGAAGGTGTGGTCGTCCGAGCCGATAAAGACATTGCCGCCGGCCTCGATGAGCCAGTGGTCGCTGAGCTTGTACTGGGCCTTGGGCCTGATGTAGCAGTCCTTGTCCGTGGGTGAGTAGTAGGTGAACAGTGACAAGATCAGGTTCTGATTCATCAGGAGCTTGGTGAGGCGCAGGGTCAGGACACTGCGGTACTCGTCTTTGACCGGGGTACCGGCGGCCAGCAAATCTTCGTAGTCGTCATAATCCATCATCCATTCAAGGTAGTATTGCAGGCCGGCGGTCAGGTTATGGCCGATCTCCCTTTCTAAACCGAGAAGGAGGCGGTACTCGCTGTTGCGGGTCAGGGGGTCTTTGCCGTTGTCTGCCTGGCTGGAGTGGTAATAACCGGTTTCCATATTGGCGATGCCGCCCAAGAGCGGGCTGCGCAGGGAGGCGCCATAGGCCTGGAGGCGCGGATAACGGAGTTTCATGTCGGGTGTGGCCATGCCTTCCGGTGTCTGCCAGAAACCGTTATAGCCATACAGGGCTAGCTCGGTGGAGGAAATCATGCGCGACAGTCGGAGGCTATACTCACTGTCGCGGCCGGCGCTGTGGCGTTCTTCCAGGTCAAAGATATAGTCGTCGCCAGCTGTTCTGTTCAACAGGCCATTCCAATAGGAGAGGCGTTCGCCGCTGATATGCACCGAACCTTCGAAGACAGGGATGTAGACCAGGTCGATATTGACCAGGTCGAAAAAGGCGCTGGCCTTGACGGCATTGCTCGGTGACTTCAGATATTCGTCATCACGGCCAATGAAAAAGGATTGCCAGTCCTTGGCGAAGAGATCGTTGATAAAGAGCAGATCGCCGGTGCCCCAGGTCAGGACCTGGCGGCCGATCTTCATGTCGACATTATCCAGGGGGGAAAAGAGCAGGTTGAGGTCGCGCATCCTGCCGCTGACCTGGTCGACGACGCCATCGCCAAGGAGATCGCCCTTGGCCTTGAAGACGCCCCAGCCAAAATCCTTGGCCAGGTCGAGTTGGAGGCGGGCCTCGGCAATGGAGACCTCATCGGCGTAGTCGTCGTTCTGGGTACGCAGGCCGCCGCGCACCTCAATAAAGCCGAAAAGGTCGACACCGAGGCTGTCATAGAGGCTGTCTTTCAGTTGGGCCATGTCAGCCTGGGCCGGCACGGCCCAGAGCAGCAGTACGAGTATGGTCAAGACTTTGTTCATGGTGTTACGCTGTTACTGGCGGGCCTCTTTGGGGGGACGCCGGAGATAGCGTTCGGAGAAAAGGTCGGTGTCCATGTTGAGGTTGTATTTGATCTTGCGGAATTCGGTAACCGTGTTGCCGCCTGTCCCCAGGTCGCTGATGCGGGATTTTGTCACCGTGGTGTAGCCTTGAATGGTCTTGGCCTCCAGGACCTCCATGGTCCGGTATTTGGCGCCGTTTTTATCGATATACTCAGCCTTCATGGGCAGAAAGTTTTTTTTGTCTATCCACACCGTAAAGGAGACAAATTCAACGCTTCCCGGGTCCTTGGGAGTGTTCTTGATGACGTAATAGGTGTCATCCTCTGCAATCAGCTCGTGGTGGTCGGCATTCATGTTGCGGCCGGAGACATCTTCATAGAAAAAATGGGAGCCCATGAAGCTGGTGCGCTTATCGGAGGCGGCAATCCGTTTGACCAAGTCAAGGCTGGGAAGATACATCCAGCGGTCGTCATCCCGGTCAATATATTTATGGACCAGAAAGGTCGTTTTGCGGACATCGCTTGGCCGTTTAAAGTAGACGAAGAAGTACTGGTTGCCACCGTCTTCACCGCCATCCTTGCGGAGGATAGTCAGCAGTCGTTCCCGGGTACGGCCCTGCTTGTCGGTGATGGTCATGGCTACCTCGGAACGGCCGTCGTCGCCGTTGTAATAGGAGACATTATTGGCGTTGCTGATGATCTCGTCGACGGGTGGGGCGGCAAGAACAGAAGAGGCAAGCAAAGGGGACAGGGTCAGGAGAGAAAATAAGAGCTGTTTGCGCATGGATATCCTCCGGGAATGACGGTTATGAGTTTGTCTTGCCAAAGAGCCAGCCCTGCAGGATGGTAATCAGCGAGGGCAGGATCAGCATGGTTCCCAGGCCGGAAATGGCCATGATGGATGCCAGGAAGATGCCGACGGTCTTGTAGGGTACCAGGGGGGCGAGAAGGAGCGGCGTAAAGCCGATGGCAATGACGATGACATTGCGGCTGATGGCCCGGGAAGGTTCTTCGAACATAAGGGTGATGGCAGTGGTCCAGGACCCTGTTTTTTTATAGGTGGCGCGCGAACGCTCGAGAAAGTGGATGGCAAAATCCACGGCCAGGCCAAGGGTAAGCGACGACAGCACGGCCACCGGCATGTCATACTCCTTGCCGACAAAGCCGATGACGCCGTAGATCCAGGCAATGGTCATGGTTAGGGGCACCATGGCCAGCAGACCCCAGGTGGGGGAGCGGAACAGGACCACCATCATGATAAAGACGATGACAAAGCTCGACAAAAAGGCGTTGCGCATCCCGGAAACCATCTTGTCCTGCCAGACGACATTGAGGTAGGTCAGGCCGGCCCATTTATGGCCGATGTTTACCGGCGGTGGATGGCCAACCATGTATTTCTTAACCTCTTTCATCAACGCCTCCATGACCTTGTTGTCACCGTTTTGCAGCTGCACCCAGATATTGGCCTTCTGATAGTCTGGGGTAACGAGGTGGTAGAGGTCGTCTGGCTTATGACTGCTTTGAAAAGAGATCAGGCATTGGGCGACGGCACCGACACTGTCGGGAATGATGTAATGGTCCTGGTTGGACTCAAAGAGTTCCTTGTGGACTTTTTTCACCACATCACTGATGGAGTTGGTCTTCCCAACCACGCCGATCTTAAGGAGGTGTTCCTGGAGGCCGGCGATATAATTCAGGACGTCGGGGCGTTTAAAGATCTGGTCGCGGTTGCGGAAGGTGTCGACCAGGGCAATGAGGTCGGCCCAGACATCGTAGGACAGGTCGTCAGTCTTGTCCTGGATGGCGATTAAGTTTGCTTCAAGCACGGCCAGCATGTCTTCCGTGGAGTTTTCCTGGGATGTCCTTGTCAGGATGGCCAGGGCCTTGGCCACTACGGCCTTACTGGTCTCGTCGCCGGCCAGACCTTTGAACATATTGGCCAGCTCTTTTTCGGCCTGGAGCGGCGAAAGTTTATCAATTTTTGACTCCAGGACCAGGAATGCCTCGTAGGTGCCGGCGAAATGTTCGTTAAGTACCCGGTCTGCGACCCGTATTTCGTGATTTTTGGTGAACCAGTTGACCGGATTGTCATTCACCTGAATCTTGCTGATACCGTAAAAGGCAACAAGGGTGATCAGCATCGTGGTAGCAATAATCAGTTTTGGCCAGCGATGGACAAAGCGGCCGAGATGCCGCAAGCTCCGTGACAGTGAACTTTTGTCGGGCGCTGTAGCACTGTTGTCTATGATTCCGAAATTTGTCAGGCTGGATTCCGGCATCATCATGACGTAGGCCGGGATGAAGATGATGGTGGTAATCCAGGCGAGCATGATGCCGATGGCCACAAACAGACCAAAGGCCTGCACCGGCGGAATAGGGGTCAGGGCCAGGGAGGCGAAGCCGGCCGAAGAGGTCAGCGAGGTGTAGAGCATGGGCATGAAGAGCTGGTCGACAACATGCTCAATGGTTCTACGGCGGTCCCCTATTTTTTGGTATTCGTCAAAAAATTCGCTCATGATATGGATCGAATCCACCACGGCAATGGGCATGAGAAAGATAGGGATCATCGAACTCATGATGTGCAGGGTGTGGCCTGTGCCGATAAGCAGGCCCATGGTGGATATGACCGCCACCATGGCAACGATCATCGGTGAAATAATCAAGCGAAGCTGTTTGAAAAAGTAGAGCATGAGCAGGAAGATGGCCAGCATGGCTAGAGGCGCTGATATAGCCATCTGGACGAACATTTCCTTGCCAAAGGTGTCTTCTGCTACCGGTAGGCCGGTGATGAAAAATTTGTCGCCGTTGCTGCTCAGGGTGGCAATTTTTTCTTTCAGCTGCTGGCTTAGGGAGTGGGCGAATTTTTTTGAGGTAATCGGCAGGTAGATGCCAATGGCCTTGCCGTCTTCCGAAACCAGGGTGCCCTTGAACAACGGGTTGTCCATGGCCAGGGTGCCGATACGCAAGGCCTCCTCCTGGGTGGTCGGTGGTTGGGCCATCAGCCAGTCAAAGCTGACCTGTCCCAGGCCGGCCTGGGTGATGGCGTCAACTGTGGAAGGGGCGATGATGTTCTGGGTAACTACCTTGTAATCGGGGTTTTCCGGGTCAGAGAGGGTGGCGGCAAACTCAGTGAGATCAAAGACGTGGCTCAGGGTTTCAGGATTGAAAACCCCGTCCGGGTGGCTGTCGTTGACAACGCCGAGGACGACAACGTCATGCAGGCCAAATTCTTTTTTGGTGGCGGTGTGAAAGAGCCGAACCGCTTCATGCTCGGAGAGCATGTTTTCCGGGTCCGTATCCACATGGACTTTGGTTATGAGAGCGCCAAGGGCGACGGTGAAAATCACCATGAGGGTGGTGATCAGTTTGGGTCGCAATATGGAAATCTGGACGAGTTTACTGCCAAGTTTCATGATCTAATTCCTATAACCGGCGGAACCGGAAAGGTGGTTAAGTATCAAGCACGAGGACACGCACCCCCCCAGAGGTGACCCAGGTGCCGGTTGTCATAACGTTACAGCTTTACGCTATAACAAGTCCGGGTATGATTTTTTATTCGGAAATTGTCTCCTGGCAGTAGAGTTTACGCATGGTCTGCATCAACTCGAGGATGCGGGTGTCATTGATACGATTGTATATAAAATTTGCATCTTTTCTATAGCCGATAATTCCTTGATTACGAAGAATGGAAAGGTGCTGGGAGACATTGGCATTAGTGGTCTTTACCTCTTCGCGAATATCCCCTACTGTCATCTCCTTGTCCTGCAGAAGACAGAGAATCTTAAGCCGGATGGGATGCGCCATGGTTTTCAGCATGCCAGCAATGGATTCAACTTGATCGTTTACCAAAATCGTACCTTAGGTATTTAGTTTTTTTCTTTAATAGGGTTGGTTGAGGCTGTAAAGCTTTTTCCTATCGTAGATTATTAATGATAGCCAGCTTATTAAATATTTCAATCGTTTTTATGCAATTCAATTAAAAGCTGAAGCAACAGTTTTGGGCTATTTTTGCCACCTTAAGAAAAAAAATGAAGATGAAAAAAAACTTGAAGCGCTAAACATCTGTTGCCAAAAGAGAGAATCTTAGCCTTCTTGGCAAGGGCGATGGATACTGTCGAATGTGGCAAAATGACGCACTGGTGAAGGGGGGAGGTGTTCGGTGCCGGTTGTGTTACTGGTGAAGTTGTCAGATCATCAGGTTTAACACCTGTTGCTTGTAGGTGTAATATTTAAGAAATTAAAGGAAGCCGGTCTCCATTGTCGAGGTGGTTGCAGGTTGACCATTTATGCTTTCTTGCGTTAGTTATGCACTGTTGTTTTGTTTTTTTCAATTTCCACCGGCCGGAATAATCGTCGATGCGAGGGATTTTTAAAATCTCCTTTTGCTTTTATTCTAGGCGACTACGGTAGGAGTCTGGCAGTTATGAAAAAACGTTTTCTCTCTCTTCTTGCCGTTATTGTTTTGGTTCTTGGTCTTGGCACGACCTTTGTTATCCTTAATATCGAGCAGGCCATCAGCAGTCTTGATGATCTGGTCGGCCGCTACGAGAAGGACCGGAAATGTGTGCGGGTCCTTATGGCGATCAAGAAGGTTCAGCAAGATGCGATTCTTCATCACCGCTATGGGACCATAGGGGTGGACGAGATGCAGGGGCGCGTTGCTGTTCTTGGCCGAAAGACAGCTACCTGTACAACCTGCCATCATCCCCAGCCCGTTGCCGACAAGGTCAATGATTTTTCTGAAAAGTCAGCGGCTTTTCAGAAAATAATGAAGGAAGTATTTTCCCGGTCCGGTGATCCTGAGCACAAGACTATCGATGTCAAGGCCTTTGCCATGGGTCAGGAGCTTTATAGTCAGGCCCAGGAACTTTTTACAAAATCCTCCAAGCAGCTCGCCCTAGAGACCCAAGTTGCTCGTGCTCTGGCGGTGAAAAGTAAGTGGTTGCTCTATGTTATTACCTGTAGTGGCCTGGTTGTTGTTGTTGTTACGGCATTTTTGCTGATTCGCAGTTTTACCAGGCCCCTGCAGAGCTTGCTGACAGCGACAAAAAAAATCGAGATGGGTGATCTGGACTATCGGGTCCTGGGGTTGCAGGATGAGTTTGGGGAACTCGCCAACTCCTTTAACGCCATGTCCGCCTCCCTGAAAACCCAGATGGTGAAGTTGCAGCGCAGCGAGCAATTGGCCGCCTGCGGCAAGATTGCCACCTCTCTGGTCCATGAGGTTCGCAATCCTCTCGCTGGTATCAAGGCCGCCATGGAGGTCTTGTCTGGGGAGTCAACCATTGCCAAGGAGGATCGCGATATTCTCTTTAGGGTGGTGTGGGAGGTTAAGCGCATAGAGGGCCTGTTTACCAACATGCTTGATTTTGCCAGGCCAAAACCACCGCAATTTTCAACTGTTTCCTTGAAGGAGGTTATTGACCGGGCCCTGCTTTTTACCCCAGCTATTACCAGACAGAAGGTCAAGGTTGCCTGGGAGAGGGAAAACCCTGTGCCCCTTATTCAGGCCGATCCCAACCAGCTTTATCAAGTTTTTCTCAATCTTTTTCTCAATGCTGCTGCTGCCATGCCTGAAGGCGGCACACTGTCTATAGTCATCACCACCAATAAGGCTGCTGAAATGGTGGAGGTGGCCATCTCTGATACCGGCAAAGGCATAGATGAAGCACTCCTTGATGACATTTTTACTCCTTTTTTTACCACCAAGCCCACAGGGTCAGGGCTTGGGCTGGCCACCAGCAAGACCCTCATCGATCTCCACGGCGGCTCCATTGTTGCCAGCAACCGACTTGACGGTGGGGCGCTGTTTCTTATAGCTCTGCCTATTTCAGCAGGAGTCAGCGATGCACATTAAAGGCAGAATTTTTGTGGTGGAGGATGATTCCTTCATCGGTTCTATGCTGGCCCGGGCCTTGAAGACGGCAGGTTATGAGGTGCGCCATGAGACGACCACCGCCGATATCGTCGCCAAAATCTCGGGATGGGTCCCGGATATCACCATGCTTGACAATAACCTGCCGGGGATGAGCGGCCTTGAAATTCTGGAGGAGCTTAAAAAACAGAATGTCTCCACTCAGGTGGTCATGCTCACCGCCGATGACTCTGTAGAGACCTCGGTGAAGGCCATGAAACTCGGTGCCACAGATTATCTGGTCAAGCCCTTTAACATGGACGAGGTTCTCCTGGTGCTGGCCGGTATCCTTGAAAAGGAAAAATTGCGTGATGAGGTCGGCTATTTTCGTAAGCGCTGCCAAACCCTTAATCAGACCCAGATTATTGGTGATGATCCCCAAACTTTAGCCCTGAAGGATGAGGCCAAGGTCATTGCCGAGGCTGGTGTCGATACGGTGTTGATTACCGGCGAAAGTGGTACGGGCAAGGAGCTTGTTGCCGGCTATCTCCATCAACTGCTCAGTGATGGCAGCCAGGCCCCGATGATTCGGGTAAACTGTGCCGCCTTGCCGGAATCCTTGCTCGAGGCCGAACTCTTCGGCCATGCCAAAGGCACATTTACCGATGCCAGACAGGACAAGAAAGGGCTTTTCGAACTTGCCGATGGCGGCTGTTTGCTCCTTGATGAAATAGCGGAAATGAAGATGGATCTGCAGAGTAAGCTGCTGCGCGCTCTTGAAGAGCGGACAATCAGGCGGGTTGGCGGCCAGGAAGAAATTCCGGTGAGCGTCACTGTGCTGGCCACCACCAATAAGGATATAGCCACCGAGGTTGACAGGGGTACCTTCCGCCTTGATCTCTTTTATCGTCTCAATACCTTCCATCTCCAGGTCTTGCCGTTACGGGAACGACCGGATGATATCAGCCCCCTGGCCGATTATTTTCTCGATTATTATAATAAGCGCTACCGGAAAGATGCTATCAAGGGCTTTAGTAAGGAGAGCCTGCAGTTGATGCGCCGTTATGGTTGGCCCGGTAATGTCCGGGAGTTGCGCAATATGGTCGAGCGCCTCGTGGTTCTCAAGGATCCCGCCTCTATTGAACCGCAACATCTCCCCTTGGAGATTGTCGGTAGTGCCTCCCTCTGTCCCGAATCAACCATGGCAGATGTCTTTGTGCTGCCCCCGGAAGGGCTTGATGTTGAGGAGCTTGAGAAAAATCTACTTAACCAGGCCATGGAGCAGAGCGGTCATAGCCAGAAAAAGGCCGCCGGTCTCCTGCATATGAAATATGACACCTTCCGTTATAAACTAAAAAAACACGGGCTGGTATAAAGAGCCTCCTGTCAACTCCATCTCCCCCACCTTTCTTTAAACAAAATATCCCCCTGCCGCCTCGTTAGTCCTCGCGGCTTATCATCCTTGCCCTGAAATCTATTAAAGCCTGAGTTCAAGTTCATCGCCCATCAGGCTGGAAGTCGGCAATGGCCATATGGCTATTTTTCAGTGGCCATATGGCTATTGGTGGCAATTCTTAGAGGTCTCGTGTCAGACTTCTGATTTGTTGTTTCAGTGTAACATGCTGTTATTAATAGGGGAAAATAATAAGCTGCGGCATATTGTCTCAGTGGTATTGCTCTTGCTATTTAATTCGTCGACAACTCATGACACATGTTTTTCGACCATGAATCCTTACATGGGTTCAGGTTTACATATTTTTGTATCTCCGAAGTTTATACGCAGCTCACAAAACCTTATTAATCACATTGGGATAAAGGAGGTGGTGAATAGTCCAAGAAGTATTCGGCCGTATATTCGCCATGGTGGATATACACAAATAATGAAGTTTGAGGAGATGAAAATGAAAAGAGTTTTATTGACCGCTTCAGCCGTATTGCTGTTTAGCAGTACGGCCACCGCTGCAGTACCGGCCCATCAGGCCATAACGTCTTATGACGGCCCGAACACCTGTATCGGCTGTCATGAGGCGTCCGCCTACAATATGCTGGACAGCCTTCATATGCAATGGTCCGGCCCTACTCCGGATCTGACCAACACCAACGGCGAGGACCTTGGTAAGGCCGTGGCAGGTATTAATAGTTTTTGTACCTATGCCATGTCCTCCGGCGGCGCTTGTTTTGGCTGCCATGTGCGTGCTGATGGTAATGCCCCCCATGCTCCGGATGTTAATGATGTCGATTGCCTGATGTGTCATAACGATGCCTATCAGCGCTCCATGGTTCCTGATCTCGATAACCCAGTAACGGTTACCGATTATCTTGGCAATGAGAAAGACTATGTCTTTGGTGCCCAGGATGCCGATGGTAACTATAGCTTTGTTCCTAAATTGGCTGAAGGTATGACCATGGTTGATCTGGCCCGTGGTGTTCATTTGCCCACCAGAACCTCCTGTCTGCGCTGTCATGCCAAGGCCGGTGGTGGCGACTGGACCAAGCGCGGCGATATGGGTCTGAGTACCAAGAACCCTGCCATCAGCGAGGATGTCCATATGTCCCCGGCCGGAGCGGATCTTTCCTGCCAGGCCTGTCATGCCACTGGAGACAATCATAAGGTAGGAGGCCGCGGTATTGACCTTCGTCAGACCGAGGCACCAACACCCACCTGCTCCAGTTGCCATGGTTCAGCACCTCATGGCGATGATACCATTAACCGCCATGCCCAAGGCCAGGTAAGCTGTCAGGTTTGCCATATCAAGACCTTTGGTAAGGGGGGGGCCACTGAGATGTCTCGCGATTGGTTGTCACCCCATTGGAATCCTGCCTTCTGTAACGGTCAGGGAGGTTATGTCGGCCATGAGGTCAAGGTTGCCAATGTCAAGCCCGACTATCGTTGGTTTGATGGCACCTCTTACGTCTATAACGTCGGCGAGGCCATTACCGCCAATGCTGATGGCACCTATACCATGGCCAAAGCCAATGGTAAGGCCTTTGACGGCAACTCCAAGATCGTACCGATCAAGGATCACTGGACTGTCATGCCTCTTCACGAGAGCGGTGAGCTTATTGCTCCGAAGATCATGAACATGTTCATGACTGGTGATTTTGACCAGGCTGTTCAGGCTGGTATGGCTGATCAGGGTCTTACCGGTAACTACACCATGGTTGATGCCAATGCCGAGATGTTGATCTCCCACGGTGTTGACCAGAAGTCCAACGCCCCGACCTGTACCGAGTGTCATGATCTTGATGGCGCTACTCCGGACGGCACCAAGATGTTGAACTTCGGTGAGCTCGGCTATCATACCTGGCCTGCCAAGATCAAGAACTGTACCCTCTGTCATCACCAGGAAGAGCTTTCTCTTGAGAGGATGCATGAAAAGCATGCCAAGGAGATGGGTAAGAACTGTGTGGGCTGTCATACCACCGAGCCCACCGGTTGGATTGAGCCTGTGACGGAAAACGGTCTCTGTAATAACTGTCATGATGCCGACAAGGCCGATAAATATTTTAACGGTCAATGGGAGGAAGACGAACGTGCTCAAAAGCTGCATGAGGAGCATGCCGAGGAAGACCATGGCATGATGGAAACCACCTGTACTGATTGCCATACCTTCTAGGTAGGTTGATCAGTACTGGTGTAATTAAAACGTAACCCGGCCTGCAGAGTTCTCGCTGCAGGCCAACATGCCACCTCTTCAAGGCGAGGAGTCGTGGTGTGCAGGCCCCGGAGGATAAGTCCTTCGGGGCCTTTTTTTGTGGTGTGCGGCAATATTGCAGGGGCTTGAGGGCCAGCACCTGGCCAGAAACGCCTTAGCTTTAATTAATGAGCATGCAGCTTGGTGATGACAACAGGGGTGCCCGTGGCAATGTGGAGTTGGTCGGCGGCATTGCCGCCAGCGATGCTGATCTCGAGATGAGCGCTGCTGTTGATCAGGGCGATGACCTCACCTTTTTCATGGCCATAGGTAGAGCTGAGGCCAGTGATGAGAGTGTCGCCAATGCTGATCACGGGCACCTCGCTCTTATCGAGAAAGGACTGGAGGTCCTTTGCGCTGATATTGGTGTTGAGATTGCCGAAACGGTCAGCCCGCAGGCATTGGCCCCGCAGTTGTTTTGTGTCCATGGTTGGTTGGGGAAGGTCGAGGCGGATCAAGTCGTTTACCGAAAGCTCCGGGCCGAGCTCGTGGGGAGCCAAGCCTTCAGCCAAGGCCGCGGCCACCGGCGCAAAGATGTCGCGGCCATGAAAGGTGGTGGAAACGGGATGGCGATACAGGGCCTCATTATCCACCTGAAAGGCAGCTGTGGCATCTTTAAAAAAGGGGCTGAGGAGACCGTTGTCGGGGGCCAGAAAGAGCTGGTTATTGTGCTCCAGGCAGATGATCCGGCGGTTGGTGCCGACGCCGGGATCAACCACGGCGACATGGATGGTGTCTGTGGGGAAAAAAGGAGCGGCCTGGTTAAGCTGCTGGCTGGCAGAGCTTATATCCTGGGGGGCAATGGTGTGGCAGATATCGACCAGCCTCACTTCGGGGCAACGGCCGAGGATCACCCCCTTCATCATGGCCACATAGGGATCATCGAGGCCAAAATCAGTGGTCAGGGTGATGAGCATGGCTTCTACTCCATAAGGGTGCTGATGCCGACCAGTTGGACCTGGCTCCTCAGCCAGGGGCCCTCCTTTTTCAGGGTGGCGATGGTGGCCGGGTGGGGATGGCCGATACCAATGGCTGAGCCGTGTTTCTTGGCAATGTTGACCAGGCGGACGAGCTGGGCCTTAATCTTGGCCTCATCCTGATCATTATCAATAAAAACGTCGCGGCGCCCGGTTTTGATCTGCATCGCCCTGGCCTCGTTATGGGCCACGGAGCTGGCAATGGTGATACTGTCTAAGAAAAAGAGGTTGCGCTTTTTTAGGGGGGCAAGGGCGGCACGCATGGCTTCCTTGCTGCTGGTGAATTTGGAACCCATGTGGTTGTTGACCCCAACGGCATAGGGGATATCTTCAAGATCCTTCCTTACCTGGGCCTTGATGGAACGGGCCGACATGGAGGTTGTGACGGCACCAGGGCCAGGATCCCATTTGGCCAGGGTAGCCTCCATGGGCAGGTGGAGGAGGATTTCCCGGTTTTTGTCATGGGCCATCTCCATCAGGCTGTGGGCATGGGGGGTAAAGGGCAGGATGGCAAAGGACAGCGGTAGGTCAAGCTCAATGAGTTGCTGGCCCATCTCTTGACGATTGCCCATATCATCAATAAGCAGAGCCAGGCGCGGCTTATTGTTATCGATGACCGCTGGAGTCTTGGCAGCCACGGTTTTATGGTGGAGCTCAGGCAGGGTGTCTTCCTCGTAAGCGATCTGCGGTTTGACCGGCTGATAGACTGGCCGGACCTTGCTGTTGGTGGCGAGTTCGGTCTTGCGGATCTTGGAAATCTGCGTTGTCCCAGGACTGAGAAAAATAAAATAGGCCGTGGCCCCCAAGGTGCTTACGACAAAGAGGCTGAGGAAAAGGGGCCAGATAAAGCTGAGCCATGTTTTTTTGACCCTTCTCCTGGCCGGTTTTTTTCTTTTCTGAGTCTTTTTGGCCATTATTTATCCCGGCTTAGCACATAATGGGCGACGCCTTGCAGGGTGTTTTTGGTGTCACAGGCTTTAAAGGCATCGAGTGATTCGAGGGCCGCGTCAATCAGGGTGTCAGCTCCCTGGCGGGCATAGGTGAAACCGCCGGCTTCATCGATAATGGTCGTGGCTTCGCTAATTTTTGCCTGCCTTTCAGGGGGAGAGGCGGCCAGGAGGTCGGTGAGGATCTGGCGTTTGTCCAGGGGGCTGTTGTTGATGGCATAAATAAGGGGCAGGGTCATTTTACCCTCAACAAAATCGTTGCCGATGGCCTTGCCGGTACTGTCGGCGTCGCCAAGATAATCAAGGAGATCATCCACCACCTGAAAGGCCAGGCCCAGGGCATCGCCAAAGGTGCGGATAGCGGCCCGTTGGTCTTTGTCGGCCCCGGCAAAAAGGGCGCCAACCTCACAGGCCGCGCCGATCAAGGCCCCTGTTTTGCCGCGCAGGATGGCAAAATAATTTTCTTCAGAGAGATTGGCATCGGCCACGGTCTGGGCCTGGAGAAATTCGGCATCAATCATGGCACTGGTCGCCTCGCCGATCAGGGCAAGGCATTTTTCGCCACCCACCAGGCCGGCCAGGGTCATGGCTCGGGTGTGGAGGTAATCCCCGGCCAAGATGGCAGTGCTGGCGTCCCAGACGTGGTTGGCGGTCTTCTTGCCTCTTCTGGTCTCAGCGTGGTCGATGACATCGTCATGGAGGAGGCTGGCGGCGTGGAGAAATTCAAAGACCATGGCCAGTCGATAAAGGTCGGGCGGCGGCGAAATTTCTTCTTCATCGGCAATGCCTTCCGGCATTCTGGTGAAGGCCACCAGGCGGGCAATGAGCACGGTGAGCAGGGGACGGATTCGTTTGCCGCCGTTAAAAATGCCGTAATCGACCACCTTGGCAAGACGGGAGCTTTTGATGTCGGCAAATTCCGCTGCCATGGCCTCGTTAACCCAGATGATTTCCGGCTGCAGGCGGGCGAGAAGCTGTTTTTTGTCCACGGCGTTACTCCTCCTCTTTGAAAAAGGTGCGAACCTCATCAAGGCTGCGGATTATCGGGCTCGGCGGTGAGCTTTTCAGAAAAAGCCGGCCATAGGATTTTGCGTACAGGCGGGCATCAAGAATGGCCAGCAGGCCCCGGTCGCTGGCTGAGCGCATTAGTCTGCCCAGGCCTTGGCGCAGGGTAAGGATGGCCCTGGGTACCTGAAAGTCGAAGAAGGGGTTGCCGCCGGCCGCCTTTATTTTGTCAGCCCTGGCCATAATAACAGGATCAGAGGGAACTTCAAATGGAAGTTTGTCGATAATAACGGCGCTCAAGGTGTTGCCCGGCACATCGACCCCTTCCCAGAAAGAGGCCACAGCCAGCAGGACAGAATGGGTCTCCTGACGGAAATTTTCCAGCAGCCTCTGCTTGGGGGCCTCGCCCTGGACAAAGACCGGAAAGGGCAGGCGGTCGCTGAGGTAGTCGTACATATGGTCCATGGCCCGGATACTGGTAAACAGGACCAGGGCCCGGCCTGACGAGGCCATGAGGAGCTCGTAGATCTCTTCCTGGACGGCGGTGAAAAAGCCCCGGTCACTGGGCAGGGGAAAGCCGTTGGCTGGGATGTAGAGCCGGGTTCGGTTTTTGTAATCAAAAGGGGTGGGTAGCTGCAGGGTCTTGGTTTCCTCGTCTAGGCCGAGCCGGCCGAAAAAATAGGAGAAGTTGGCGCCGGTGGTAAGGGTTGCCGAGGTGAAGATCACCGATTTGATCGTGTTGTAAAAGGATTTGTGAAGGTCTTGGGCAATGTCGATGGGCGAGGCGGTGAGGGCCACCGTTTTTTGACGGCGTTCATACCAGTAGACATAGGAGGCATCCGGCGGTGCCGTGAAATGTTCCAGGGCGGCGCTGGCCTCGGCGGCCCGGCGCACAAAGGTGTTCCAGCTTTCATAGCGCATGGCCACGGTTTCGAGCTGGTCGGCCAGCGTCACCAGGCGGCTGGCCAGAAGTTCGGTCTCCCGGTACCATTCATCATTGTCGGTGGTAAAGTCTGTGAGGGGAAAGCGGCCCTTCTCCAAGGGGAAGAGGGAGACAAGACGTTGGGCCTGGTGGCTCAGGCTCTGGGCCAGGACCAAGGCCTTTTCCTGCTCCTTGTCTCCCACCGATTCGGCATGGGCCTTTTCAATGTCACGGGCCAGGTCAAGAAATTGAAAGTGACTGAGGCCGATGCCGAAATAGCGGGTGGCGACATTCTCAAGGTGATGGGCCTCGTCAAAGATCACCGACTCGTAGCGTGGCAAGACCTCGGCAAAGCCGTGGCGCCGCAGGGCAAGATCCGAGAAAAACAGATGGTGGTTGACGATGAGCAGTCGAGCCTGGCCGGCCTCTTTGCGCAGGCGGGTGACAAAGCAGGCGCCGTAGTCCGGGCAGTTGCTGCCCAGGCATTGGCTGGTGGTGGCGCTTATTTCTCGCCACAGGGGGCTTTGGTCCGGCAGCCAGTCGAGTTCGGCCCGGTCGCCTGTCTCCGTCTCCTGAAGCCACTCCTCCAAGGCATCCATGCGGACGTTCTCGAAAAGCGGGGCCTGGGGCGAGGCGGTGAATTGATGGTAACGGTAGAAGCAGAGGTAATTCTGGCGGCCTTTGACGCAGAGGGCCTCAAGGGTTGGGTCGATATGCTTTCTGATGAAAGGGATTTCCTTGTGGAGGATCTGCTCCTGGAGGTTGATGGTGCCGGTGGAGACGACAATCTTCTGGCCACTTAAGACGGCCGGGATGAGGTAGGCCAGGGTCTTGCCGATACCGGTTTCCGCCTCAATGGCCAGCTTGCGTCCTAGGGCTGGGCTGTGGCCCCAGGGGTCGTCATCGTGGAGGATGTCGGCAATGGCCTCGGCCATCTGCTGCTGGCCCGGCCGCGGGTCATAGCCGCTGAGCTTTTCAGAAAGCAGGCCGCCGGGGCCGAAGATCTCCCCGGTCTCGGTCCGCAGGTCGAGGCTGATTTCTGGACTCATCCCTTGCATGTCGAGGAGCGACTGGAGAGGACGGCCAGCAGGCCATGTGTCCACGGCCCGGCAGAGTCAGCATCGTAGGGCTGGCCACAGAGTGTGGCCAGCAGTTGCCTTATCGGCTGGTTGAGGAGGTAGATCTCCAGGTGGGGGGAGGCACTGCATTTTTTCGGGCTGCTGGCAATGGGTGGCTCAGGCCAGATGTCATGCTGACCATAGGCCTTCGTCCAGAGGGCCGCCAGCTGGGCCAGGTCGGCCAGGCTATTTGTTGCCAGGCCGTGGCCGGCAATGTGGTGGAGTGTGTCGGCTATTTGCTGGCGGCAGTCAGTAAGCCGCTCAAACCAGATCTGCCGCTTTTCCAGGTAGTTGTCCGGCTTTTGATCGCAGTGGGGCAGGGGGAGGCGTAGGAGCCGCACCGGGCGCTGGCCGCTGAGATGCTCATTGGCCTCAAAAAAGGGTTCGGCGGCCTCCGGTGAAAAACAGTTCACAAACCAGGGCTGATGGTCGCCGGCCAGCAGCAGGCGGCCCCAGGCCTTAATCAGTGACTCGACGCGCACGGGAAAGTGTGCGCTTGGAGTGGGGGCCAGGGCGTCAAAGAGGTCTTGGAGTTCCTCCTCGCCCTTGAGCTCTTCGAACAGTTCCTCCTGGCGTTCGGCCAACATTGATAAGCCTTCGCTGAGCTCTTTTTCTTCCTGGCGCAGGATTTCCGCCAGTTTCAGAAGGAGTCGGGCCTGCCAGAGTTCTTCCCGGTCCTTGCTGGTTGTCGGTCCGGTAGCCGGCGGCGTGCCCGGGGTCTGCAGGGTGCTGATGATGTCACGGACCGTTTGCGGGTCGCGGTGCTCCATATACTCCAGGGCCAGGGTGGAGAGCTGGCCCTGGTAAAAGGCGGCCTCGTTGCCCTTGAGTTCGGCGAGGAGTTGCCCGAAGCGCTCCAGGTCATCACCTAAGGGCGCCGGGGTGTAGGCCGTACAGAGCGCCTGAGGTGCGTCTTCTTCGTTCTCCACCGGAGTCAGGTAGAAGATCTGGGAAAAGAAGAGGAGCTGGGAGCGGACATCATCAACAGTGATATCCGTTTCGGGAAAATGGTAGACAGGAAGGGAAGACATGGTATTTTTTAACAGCAATAAGGGGAAAAATGGTAAAGGCCATAGCCAAGGGGCCTACTGCCCTCTCTGACCATGGTCTCTAGAAAAAGGAAAATTTGTGACAGAAATGACAACCAAAGAGAAAATATCCCTGACAGGACTGGTGGCTTTTTATCTCCTCTGCGTGATTCGTTTCATTCCGGGGGACCTGGGAATGACCCTCTATCACACGGCCAAGAGTTTTCTGACTCTGGGACCTGTTGCTGTGGCCTTGACCATTGTCGTGGTCACCGTCATGCAGAAGATTGTCGG
>JBFFIS010000010.1:0-17249 GCA_041556375.1 Desulfurivibrionaceae bacterium
GATCCAGTAGGCGGCATAATAGGAGAACTTGACGCCGCGATAGGGGTCGAACTTCTTAACGGCCTGCACCAGGCCGACATTCCCCTCCTGGATGAGATCAAGAAAATTCTGCATCCAATATTTTTGAAAATCCATGGATACCTTGACAACCAGGCGCAGGTTAGCGGTGACCAACCGGTAGGCGGCATCAGGGTCTTCTTCCTCATGGAATTTACGGGCAAGCCGGTCTGTTTCTTCACGGGTCAGAAGAGCATGCTGACTGATCTCCTGCAAATAGCGATGCAGCCCTGTCTGGCCAACCGACGGCAGATTGGGATCATCAGGCAGGGTTACCAGAGCATGAAGATTGGCTTGAGGCGGTATATCGGTATCTTTTTTCTTCACCGCTGACTATATTCCTTTTAACTAAATCGTTCGTGTTGCCTATATGCAACGATTGATTGCTTGGATGGAACTCGGACACCCTTCATACATAAAACGTAATCGCGCATATTACCATCTTCATACATAAAAAGCGCGTTTTTTTAGCCCACCAACGGCCCTATTTCTCTTTCTACGGCAGGGAAACGTACATAAAAACAGACTGTTCTATTCTGGCAACGGGCTGGCTGTTCTCCTTGACAACCGCAGGCCACTTCCTATATAGAGCTTCAAGGAGAATTTTCTACGGACCTTCGAAAAAGAACTCCTCTCTCTTCAGATACACACCCTACTTCCCTTTATCCCCTTCTTCACCAGACAGCCAGCCGCGCCACCCATGAAAAACATACGAAACTTCAGCATAATAGCCCATATTGACCACGGCAAATCTACCCTCGCCGACCGCCTCATCCAGACCTGCAACATGGTCTCTGATCGTGAGTTCAAGGATCAACTTCTTGACAATATGGACATAGAACGGGAAAGGGGAATTACCATCAAAAGCCAGACTATCTGTCTGCCTTACAAAGCCAAGGATGGCAAAGAGTACGTCCTCAACCTCGTCGACACCCCCGGCCATGTTGATTTCAGCTATGAGGTGTCCCGGGCCCTGAGTTCTTGTGAGGGTGCCCTGCTCCTCATTGATGCCGCCCAGGGCGTTCAGGCCCAAACCCTTGCCAACCTCTATTTGGCCATGGAAAATGACCTGGAGATCATTCCGGTCATAAACAAGATAGACCTGCCCTCAGCCGACCCGGAGATGGTTGCCATGCAAATCGAGGAGGATCTCGGCCTCGACATGGATACGGTGCAGATGTGTTCAGCAAAGACAGGTAAGGGGGTTGCCGAAATCCTCGAGGCCATTGTCACACTGCTCCCTCCCCCTGAGGGCGACCCGGATGCCCCCCTACAGGCCCTTATCTTTGATGCCAGTTACGACCCTTTTCGCGGCACCATTATTTCAGTGCGAATTATCAATGGCACCATTAAGGCTGGCGAAACAATCGTCTTCATGTCGAACAACACCTCCTACCGGGTCGAGGAGGTCGGTCTCTTCCATCTCAAGAAAGAACCGAAGAAGAGTCTGCAGGCCGGTGAAGTAGGCTATATCCTGGCCGGAGTAAAGACTGTCAGCGACACCAAGCCCGGAGACACCATTACCCACAAGGACCAGCCGTGCGCCGCGCCCCTGGCCGGCTTCAGGGAGATTCAGCAGGTCGTCTTCTCTTCTATTTATCCAATCTCCACCGATGATTACGAAAACCTGGCTACGGCCATGGAGAAGCTGAAATTAAACGATGCGGCCCTTACCTTTCAAAAAGATGCCTCCAGCGCCCTGGGCTTTGGTTTTCGCTGCGGCTTTCTAGGCCTCCTCCATCTTGAAGTCATCCAGGAACGCCTTGAGCGCGAATTCGATATCCCTATCATCCTTACCGTGCCTTCGGTCTGCTATTACTTCTACCTCACCGATGGCACCAAAATCGAGGTAGACAACCCGGCCCATTTCCCCGATCCGGCCGCCATCGCCTCCACCGAAGAGCCTTACATCAAGGCGACTATCCATATCCCGGAGAAATATATGGGTGCGGTCATGACCCTGTGCATGGAACGCCGGGGCGAAAACACTCATTACCACTACCCCACCCCGGGCCGTATCGAATTTACCTGCGAATTGCCCCTGGCCGAGGTGATCTATGATTTTTACGACCGCCTCAAGTCGGTGACCCAGGGTTATGGTTCTTTTGACTACGACCTTATTGATTACCGCAAGAGTGACCTGGTCAAACTGGATATCCTGGTCAACGGCGAGAAGGTCGACGCCCTCTCCCAGCTTGTCCATCGCGCCAACTCCCGGGCCCGCGGCCTACATGCCTGCGAGAAGCTCAAGGAAGAGATCCCCCGGCAGATGTTTAAAATCGCCATCCAGGGCGCCATTGGCGGCAATATTGTTTCACGAACCACCATTGCCGCCCTGCGCAAAGACGTTACTGCCAAATGCTATGGCGGCGATATCACCCGTAAGCGCAAACTGCTGGAGAAACAGAAGGCAGGCAAGAAACGCATGAAGACAGTGGGTAATGTCGAAATTCCCCAGAGCGCCTTCCTGGCTGTCCTCAAGAGCGACCAGGGGTAAATAAGGCCATAATGAGGGGGGAGCACCCGTTCAACTTCCCGATAGCACCTCTGCCCCGTGCAAACCAGATTGTTCCGAGCGGCCCAAGAGAAATATCACTGCCCGGCAACAAGAAGGCTTAGAACCCTTTGACAACAGGGGCCAGCCTATGGTTAGTCATACCCCATGTCTCACTATTTCATCATAGCGCTTATCTTTTTTGCGGCCGGCCTTGTCCAAGGACTCTCCGGGTTTGGGGCTGCTCTGCTGGCCATGCCCCTCCTTGTCCTCATTCTTGACGTCAAGGAGGCCGTCCCCCTCAGCATCTTATGCGGCCTGGTCATCACCCTCTTTCTGTCTCTGGAGCTCAAGGCCCACGTCGACTGGCGCAAAATCCTGCCTTTGGTCTGCGGTTGTGGTCCGGGTATTTTTCTGGGGGTGACCATTCTCAAAAGAGCGGACTCCAGCCTGATCAAGCTCAGCATGGGGGTGCTTATTATCCTCTATCCCCTTTACTGTCTGCTGGCCAAACGCCGAGTCAGGTCAGTGTCGTCGGGCTGGGCCTATGTGGCCGGTTTTGCCACCGGTGTCATTGGTGGTGCTTTTAGCACCGGCGGACCGCCCACCATTATCTACACCACCCTGACCAACTGGACAAAGGACGAGATCAAGGCAACCCTTTCGGTCTTTTTCCTGGCCACCGGCCTGATGGCAGCCGGAGCCCATTTTGCCAGCGGACTGACCACTCCTGGCGTCCTTTTGCTCTTTGCCGCCTCTGCCCTGCCCGTGCTGGCTGGGGTCTGGAGTGGGGCCCAGTTCTATAAGCGCCTGGCCCGGGAGACCTATCTCAAAATCATCTACATCCTCCTTATGGCCTTAGGGGTCATGCTGATCGTCTCAGCCCTTGGTTAATCAGCACCGAGCGCACCTACTCCTATAGGGCCACAGCAAGACACGCCAAGCAGGGCCCGACGTACGGCGTAGACCAGGAGCCATCCATGATAGGCAATACCGCCAAAGCTTTCTTTTTTTGATCAGTAAAACAGAGGGGGACGCTGCAGCAATCCCATTGAAAAGTTACAGGCGGAGCGCCTCTTCCAGGGCGTCAATCTTGGCAAAAACCAGGCCCAAATCAGCCTTGGCCCCGTCGCTTATATCGACAAAACGGCAGGCAAGCCGAACACGCCTGGGCGAATTATCTGCATTGGAATCAACAACCGTTAAGCTGCTGAGAACTGTGTGTAGACCTGAAGAGGTCAATTGATAGCCGTCGAGGTCAAACTCGAGGTTGGAGATTGCCGGTGCGGCCCAATTGTAGCCGTGCGGCGCATCCAACTCGCAGAGCATCCCCCCGGCACTAAAGTTTATCACCTCGGCAGACAGAATCACAGCCCCCTGACTAATGTGGACAACGGTATTAGGGGCACTGTAGCGGCGGCTGGCTCGCATGACAAAGGGATTACAAATACGGGTGAGGCGTTCAGCAAGCTCATCAGCACTGCATGGAATGATGACACTCTCGACAATATCGTACTGTTTGAGCTCCTCAAGATAGTCTTTCTCTTCGTTCGATGAAAAGAAAACAAAATTGCTCCGTTTCGCCCCTGACTCCGAGGATTTTTCCTTGGCGAAGTCAAGCCATTCCTGACCAACCGACTCCTTGGAAAAAAGAGCTATATGATAGTGGCAAGCAGTAAAAAGATCTATGGCCTCCCGTGAATCACTGGCCTCACCGACAACGGCATCGTTTACCGTGGCCCGGATCATGGTCTTAATAATACGCCGCATACTGCTTGAACTATCGACAATAAGAATATTTCTTGCCATAGAGCATCCCGAGTTGAATGACGTGCTGGGAAAAGAACGATTAGGCCAGGGCAGTTCACCACCGCTTATCCCCAACCACTAAAGAGGTTGTTCAATATTACTGCCAATCGACCATGAGAGGGGCAGAATGTCTTGAGGATATCATCCAACAAGATAACAGGTCTAACGCCGCTGGCCCTTGTCGGCCACTTCTCCAGAAAGCCGCTGCACACACAGGCTTAAAAGAAATTATAGCACAGAAGATTTCCACCAAACAGAACTTCTTCCCGCAAGTAAACAGACCAATCTTTCTTGCCGGCGCCCAGATGACCGGGCTATCTCGAGGTAGGGAGGTTTAAAACTTAGAAGGCATCAGTACAGACAGGGAAGTGAAAGGTTATGGCCGAGAAATGGCCCTCCTGGCTTTCGACATTCATTTTGCCGCCATGGTCCTGAACAATACCGTAACTGATAGCAAGGCCCAAACCGGTGCCGCTGCCGGCCGGCTTGGTGGAAAAGAAAGGATTGGCCACCTTGTCGATAAATTTGGCCGGTATTCCCACACCTTGATCATAAAATTCGACCTTCACAACCTCTTGGCCATCAATCAGCTCTTTTGAGGCCGTTATCCTCATAATTTTATCTTGATGAGAATTTGGAAATTTCGCACAGAGGGCATAGCGTGAATTATTCATGACATTGAGAAAAACCTGCATTAATTGCTGGAGGTTGTCCTTCAGGGGGGGTAAGGCCGCCGGAATATCGACATCAAGAACAATGCCCTCCTTCCGTGTCTGGACTTCGGCCAGACAAAGAGTCTCCTTCATGACATCCTGAACAAAAACGACCTCCTTGCTGGGCTCGTCCTCACCCTTGCGGGCAAAGGAAAGCAGACTGCTGACAATAAGGGCGACACGGTCCCCTTCCCTGATGATGCGCTGGAGCATCTCACCGACCTCGGCATTGGTGTGCTCACACTCATCAATAAGAATCTGGGCGAAATTAATAATGCCATTTACCGGATTGTTGATCTCATGGGCAACACCAGCAGCAAGCTCGCCAATGGAGGCAAGATGACCGGCGCGCAAGGCCTCGTTTTGCATAGTGACATCCTGGGCCACACAGATAATGGCCTGCACCTCCCCCCCCTCATCACGCATAACCGAACTCGACAATAGGGTTTCGATGGTGTTGCCATGCCGACTGAGCAGATTTGTCCGCCTATTATTGATGAAATCTCTGGCGAACAGCTCGCCAAGCCCCTCCTCCTCACGGGGATAATCCTTCAGGCACGACGATAAAGGCTGGCCGACGAGCTCCATCTCCTCATAGCCGAGGATATCACAGGCGGCCTGGTTGACGGTCTGAATTACGGCATCAGGCCCGATAACAACCAGAATATTATTCATTGATTTCAGTATATTATCAACATAGGTCTTGGCCTTCTGCATTTTGTACTGAGAGGCCTTCAGTTCAGCGGTCATGGTATTGAAAGAGCTTGCCAGCAGTCCAATTTCATCGTCCGAGTCAATGTTGACTCGATGATCCAAATTGCCATGGGCTAAACGCTTGGTCCCCTCGACAAGGACCTCCAAGGGCTTCGAAATGGCACGTTCAAGCAAGAAGGCAACGACAAGGATGGAAATGACCCCCACTACCAAGATTATAGCCAGCAATTTCTTGGAAAAATTACTACCCGCCATAATCTGGCGCTGCTTTGCCGTTATTCTTCTGTTTTCAAAAGCCACCGCCGCCCTGGTGAACTGGGTTATGTGGTCGGCAGTGGTAACGGCAATCTCCTCCATCTCCCGGGCGGAACTGCCACCGCGATAACCCTCCTGCACCTCGGCAGAATAGACAAAAACGGCCTGTTTGAGCTTCCGGGCATTATCACTGATCTCGTCAACACGATCGATATCCTCCTGGTGAACGGATAATCTTTTTATCTTTTCCAGCTCATACATGCCCCTATTCACCAGAAGATCAATAGAGGCCACAACCCGGATCTTGCCGAGCCGGAAATCATTGAGACTGTCCTTGGCATTATTGAAAATCTCGGCAACCTCATGCCATTTGCCGAGCTTTACCTGGTCAACAGCAATGAGCGTCGACAGCCTTTCTGAATTTTTTCCATTAATTGAAAAAATAAGAATACTTTCGAAAATTATGATGAGAAGCAGGGTCAAAAAACCCATATTTCTTGTGGTCCGATAGGATAACGTCATCATAAAAATACCATATTGGTATGCAGTTAATCAGTATCGATATACTGAGAGATCCAAGGCCAGTTCTTCGACCATTTTATGTAATGCTCGGTAGTCCTCATCCCGGTTTTCAATGAAACTTTGGGCCCCAAAATCATTAAGGACCTGGCGCCCTTCAGGGCTATCATCGAGACCAAGAAGGAGTTCTTTAAGACGGTTTTTCAAGAGGGGATCAAGATCAGACCTGACCACCATGCCGTTTGAGGGAACATCTGGTGATCGCGCCAGAACAAGCATCTTTTCCTGAAAATCAGGATATTCTCTTTCAAGGGCATGATAGATGTGGTTTTTACCTCCTCCGACATCAGCTTCGCCTGTGTATACGGCCCATGCCGAAGCATCGTGTCCACCTGCGAAATAGATTTTCAGGAAATACTCTTCCATGTTATCGACGCCCTGCCTCTTCAAATAATCGAGCTGAAAAATATAACCGGCAGTGGTCACCCTATCCACCAAGGCCAGGCGCTTGTTCTTCATGTCGGCGACAGATCGGATGCCGCTATCCTTCCGAACAAATATATAGCCGCTATAGGTTGAGCTGCCGTCAAGCCAGACCGGCCGGGCAATAGGCTCAACACCAGCTTTGGCCCGCGTCAGCACGTAGCTGAAACTGCCGAAAAAACCGACATCGGCCTCGCCGTTGAGAAAGGCATCGCACACCTTGCCATAGGTAGGCATGATGGTGATGCGGACATCCATATCAAGATGTTTGGAGAGATAACCGGCAATAACGCCATAGCGCTGGCGTTGCTCGTAGATATTTTTTTCCGGCACAAGGACAACATCAAGCCTCTGGCCGGCAACAACAGCGCTGTTGGCACCGCAGTCGGCCCCGAGAACAAACCACAACAACAGGATGACCAGAAAACTGAGCTGCCAGGATGTTCTTCTCATCTCGCCCCCCTATGGGTCGTCAAACACCAAGTCAACCACCTCACCGACATCACCGCTGCCATAGAGTGGCTCACTAAGAACCGGGTTTTCTTTGCGACCAGCCACCTCCAGGGTGGATATACCAAACTGATAGGATCGGTTCATTCTGGAAAATTGCAGGTCATCATTATTGCCAGTCACCAGAGCCCGGGAAAACTCAACCACCCAGGTGCCATCTTGCCACTGTCCTTTGGCACGGACATCAGCCCTGCTTCCGGAAGGCGGCTTATTTTTATAGCGATTACAGACATCACCGACATAGTTAACCAACAGATCAATTGCATAGGCCTTGCGCCCGGAATCTTCCTGGCGCAGGAGGTGCATCATCTTTCCTGAGCTGGTGGCGATCGCTGTGCTTTCGCGGCTTGCAACCTGACTTAAGATATGCAGTTTATCATCAGCGTACCCTTCAGGGTCCGTGCGATTTGCCTTCCAAAACCAGATGTCGGCAAGGTAGGGCATATCGGCATGGATACTGAGATCAACCGGACCATTCTCCATACTCCACTTGAAAATAAAAACATCCTCACGCATATTGCCCATCACATACTGACCACGCCCCTGATCCCACACCCAGCCTTTATGGAGCCGTGATTCGTCTGGGTCAGGAAATGTCACCAAAAAATAAACCTTGCCGGCATCATAGACTCCCCTGACCTTAATTTGCTTATCAGCCACCGGGTCAAAGATAACCAAGGGAGTTGCGCGCTGCCAGGCAACATCATCGTCCGAACCATCAATAAGTGGTGGATGGTCCGTCTTCGGGACAAACAGGGTTCGCGCCTGACAAAACTCGGTTGACCACAAAGGCAGGGAGCAGATAAGCGCCACGAAAACACAAATTTCTTTCATATTATTTTCCAGCTCTCCTTTGCCTATAGAGACAGCAATAGACGGCGAGCCCCCCCGACAAAAAAGAAACAAAAATTGACGTCCACCTTGGCCCTTGTTTCTGCCTCGGTTTATTTGCTGCAACAGATGTCATCCTGAAGATTTGTCATAGGCCGTGGTTCTTGACCATGCCGGTGCAGAAAATCATTGAGCAGATCCTTTCTGGGCCTGAGATCAAGGCGAAAATAAACAGGACTGAGCATTACGATTTTTAGAGCTTCCCGTCCTGACATAGTAAAGACCTCGCCGTTATCTCGCCATAGCTTAACAACAACAAAGTCATATTCCGCGCTACTCGCCCACCAGCCACACAGCTGTCAAATCGTTGAATTGGCACTGTTATTGATCTATTACAAGCAAATATAGCACCACACCTGTAGATAGCCCTGACAGGCATGAGTGAAAAATCGCTAACCAGCTATGATCGTAGACAAAAAAAGAAGATCCCCGTCTGCTTGCGTTGGAGACTGAAAGAGAGTGCTGACCAACAACTGTTGACTAGTCACCAGAAAATGCCGAGAATATGTCCGAAATGCCGGATAGAAAAAAGGAGTAAGTGAGCCTGAGAAGTCCAGGGCCTGATAAACGATAAAGACTAACGAATTTATTTCGTCATTAAAAAACGACAAGAGGCCTATCCAGCATCCTAGTCATCCTGTAAAAATATTACTGATTTCAGATAAGCAGAAGCGTAGGCATTTAATATTTAATCACATGGCGTACTTCATATGGCTCGGCAAGATTCACCTCTGAAATTAAGCAAATGGCGCGAAAATCTCCACCAGATTATCTTTGGCGCAGAAACCACGGCGGGCAAGGCCTTCGATGTGGTACTGATTGCCAGTATTCTGGTTAGTGTCCTTGCCGTCATGCTTGACAGCGTCCAGTCTATCCAGGCCCGCTTCGGAGACGTCCTTTATTTCCTGGAATGGTTTTTCACCCTGTTGTTTACCGTAGAATACGTCATCCGCCTCATCTGTGTGCGACGGCCCACCAGATATGCCGTCAGCTTTTTCGGCCTCATTGATCTCCTGTCTATTCTCCCTACCTACCTGAGTCTTTTATTGCCAGGCGCTCAATTCCTCCTGGTCATCCGCATCCTCAGGGTCCTCCGCATTTTCAGGGTATTAAAGCTGGTTCAGTATATCAGCGAGGCGAATATCCTTTTACATGCCTTAAAGGCCGGCAGCCGGAAAATTATTATTTTTTTATTCACCGTCGTTACCCTGATTATTATCTTCGGTTCTCTGATTTATATTATTGAGGGTGAGGAGAATGGCTTTACCAGTATCCCGCGCAGTATTTACTGGGCCATCGTCACCATGACCACAGTTGGCTATGGTGATATATCCCCCAAGACTGACATCGGCCAGACCCTTGCCGCTATAGTGATGATTATAGGCTATAGCATTATCGCCGTGCCCACCGGCATTATCAGCGCTGAAATGGCCCAACAGTTCCAAGTTCAGATCTGTAATCGGCCCTGCCCGGCCTGCGGCTCCTGCGGCCACGATAGCAAGGCCCTGTTTTGTTATTTATGTGGCGAAAAATTATAAACCAGATAGAAGAGATAAGACCTCATCACAAGCAACAGCAGCCCCTCTTAGGTCCATCCGCCAATAGACCAACATTCCTCGCCCCGCCATAATTGCCTGCCATGGATATCATTGAAGTAGAAGTATTCAATAAACTCTTTTCTTCCATTGCCGAAGAGATGGGCATTATTCTCACCCGCTCCTCCTTTTCCTCTAACATCAAGGAGAGGCAAGATTTCTCCTGTGCCATCTTTGACCATCAAGGCGAACTGGTGGCCCAGGCCGCCCATATCCCGGTCCATCTCGGCGCCATGCCGCAAACCGTGGCCCATGCCCTCAAGGCGCACAGCTTTGAAAAGGGCGACACCATGATCATCAACGACCCGTTCCAGGGCGGCAGCCATTTGCCGGACATTACCCTTATTGAACCGGTCTTTGTCGATCAGCACCTTCTTTTTTACGTGGCCAGCCGAGCCCACCACGCTGATGTCGGCGGCTCAACTCCCGGCTCCATGGGCTATTGCAGCCATTTTGACGACGAAGGTGTCTGCATCGGCCCCACCCTGTTCTACCGGCAGGGCAGCTTGAACACAGAGTTCCTTACCACCTTTCTCAGCCAGGTCCGCAACCCTGAAGAACGCCAGGGTGACCTGCAGGCCCAAAAGGCCGCCTTGCAAAGAGGACGGACGAGATTGCTGGAGGTGGTGGCTAAATACGGTAACGACCATGTCTTTGCCGTTCTTGCCGAGCTTAAGACGTATGGCGAAAATCTCATGCGCCATGTCCTGAAAACGATACCGAACGGCACCTATAGCTTCACCGACTATCTTGACAATGACGGTAGCAGCGACGCCCCTATCGCCCTTCATGTTGATCTCGAAATCCGCGGCGATGCCGCCGTTATCGACTTCAGGAGTTGCGCCGACCAGATCCAGGCCCCCTTGAATGCCGTGCGACCGGTGACCATATCGGCAACAATCTATGTCTTTCAATGTTTGCTGGGCGACGGCTTTCCCATTAACCAGGGCTCCTATCGGCCGATCACCATCAAGACCCGGGCCGGCTCCGTGCTTGATGCCAGATGGCCGGCACCGGTTGCCGCCGGTAATGTCGAGACCTCCCAGCGCATCGTCGACCTGCTCTTCGGGGCCCTGGCCCAGACCGTGCCGGAGCGTATTCCCGCCGCCAGCTGTGGTTCCATGAACAATGTCGCCATTGGCGGCTATGACGACAAGGGTAAGCAGTTCACCTATTACGAAACCATTGGCGGCGGCATGGGCGGCAGGCCCTCGGGCCCGGGCTTGAGCGGCATACACACCCATATGACCAATACCCTCAACACGCCGGTGGAGGCCCTTGAGCATAGCTTTCCCCTCCTGGTGGAGAGATATGGCTTACGGCGAAATTCAGGGGGCAGAGGCCAGCACCATGGCGGCGACGGAATTATTCGCGCCTATCGCTTCCTGACCGAGAGCCAGGTGTCGCTGCTCACAGATCGAAGATGCCATGGCCCTTACGGCCTGCAGGGGGGAGAGGATGGCAAAAGAGGCCAGAATGTCCTGAACAAAAAAAACGGCAGCTCAGAAGAGCTGCCGGGGAAAATCAACTTTATAGCGGCCAAGGATGATCTGCTGATCATTAACTCGCCTGGCGGTGGGGGCTGGGGAAAGAGTGATTAAGCCTTCTCTTTTCTGTCAGCCAGGGTACAGACACCCTTCTGTTCCATGACCTCATTAACGCATTTAGATGCCAATACACAGACACCCTTCGTCTTCATGATCTCAGCAATCTCGTCTTCAGAAAGCACAGAACTTTTTGCCTTGGAGAGGTAAACGATACAGTCCTCGCAGACATGCATGGAACTGCGAAAATCTTCCATCTCCTGGACGATTTCCCAGCATTCCTTATCGAGCTGTTGGCCGGCCGGACACCTGTCCTTCCTCCCACAACCCGTTATAGTCCAACAATGCCAATGTTCTGGTGACATACAGTACCTCTTTCACATACTTCTTAAATAGATGGCGACACTAAACCATTAAGCAAGGAACTGGTCAAGCTTAGAGATAAGATTTTCCTTTCCTTCGCCACTTTTTGCACTGAACAGGACGCGATCGGCAGAACCAATGCCGAGACCGGCATCAAGGAGCGCTGCCTGGCGCTGCTGCTGGCCCCGCTTCAACTTGTCAATTTTGGTGTAGACAACTAAGTGAGGTACACCTTCGCTGCGCAGCCAGGTGACGAGCTCGAGATCAAGGGCCTTGAGCTCATGCCTGATATCAATAATAACAACCACACAACGCAGACTAAGCCGGGTGGTCAGATAGGAGCTGATCAGCCCCTGCCAGTCATTTTTCAACTTCCGCGGCACCTTGGCATAGCCATAGCCGGGGAGATCAACGAGGTAGAGTTGGTCGCTGGCAAGAAAATAGTTGAGCGCCTGGGTCTTACCGGGACGCGCACTGACCTTCACCAGATTCCGTCGATTAACCAGCTTATTAATGAGGCTGGACTTGCCGACGTTGGAACGGCCGGCAAAGGCGATTTCCGGCAAATCAAGATCAGGGAGTTTGGCAGTCTTGTAGACACTATCTACGAAGGAAATCTGCCCCTGGGACCAATGGCTCATGAGCGTTCAGCCTTCATCAACTAAACCACCTTATTGAGAACGTATTCGACAATGCCCTGAGCACCGACCTTGAGCAGCTTGGGCACAAGATCACGCACCTCATGCTCAGAGATAACCGTCTCCACCGAGTACCATTTTTTATTATAAAGATGGGAAACCGTGGGAAAATTCATGCTGGGCAAAACCTCAATAATAGCCTCAAGATTGTCCTCCGGGACATTCATCTTCAGGCCAACGATATTTTCAGCACGCAGGGCACCCTGAAGGAGGATGGAGATATTTTCAATCTTCTCACGCTTCCAGGGATCAGCCCAGGCCTTTTTGTTGACAATAAACTGGGTATTGGAAGTCATCATCTCATGGATGATACGCAGGCCATGGGCCTTGATGGTTGACTCGGTTTCAGTGACCTCGACGATGGCGTCGGCCAAACCGGAAACCACCTTGGCCTCTGTGGCGCCCCAGGAAAATTCAATCTCGACATTAATGCCGCGCTCTTGAAAAAAGCGGGTGGAGTAGCCGACAAGCTCGGTGGCAATGGTTTTACCCTCGAGATCTTCAAGGGTCTTTATGTCCGAATCACCGGGAACGGCGATAATCCAGCGCGTCGGTTTACGGCTTACTTTCGAATAGACGAGATCGGCAATGACCTCGACATCAGACTGATTTTCGAGAATCCAGTCCTTGCCGGTTATACCGCAATCAAGCAAGCCGTCTTCAACATAGCGGCTCATCTCCTGAGGGCGACAGATGGAGCAGGATAGCTCAGGGTCATCGACCTCGGGGAAATAATTACGGGAGGCCGGTTTTATTATCCAGCCAGATTTGGCAAAAAGTTCAAGGGTGGGTTTCTCAAGGCTTCCCTTGGGAAGGCCCAACTTCAAAATGTTCATTTCTTATATACCTCCTGCGGATCAAACACAGGTTCCTGATTGTTCTTAAGCTCCTCACCTGACACCGTCCGGAAGAAACAGCTGGGATACCCCTTATGGCAGGCGGCGCCGCCGAGCTGTTCGACCTTGAAAACCACGGTGTCTTCATCACAATCAACGAGGATCTCTTTAATGAGCTGAACGTGATTGGAAGATTCTCCCTTGAGCCAGAGCTTATTGCGGGAACGGCTCCAATAATGAGCCTTACCGGTCTCCAGCGTTTTATGCCAGGATTCCTCATTGATATAGGCCAGCATCAGAACCTGGCCAGTGGCATAATCTTGAGCGATGGCAGGCAACAGGCCTTCACCCTTGTCAAACCGAAGATTAATCATCCTTTTCACCTTAGGCGTATAACCAATCACAGAGCTCCACCATAAAACATTGCCAACATCTCAAGCTGTGATGGTATAAGAGTATGCCGCAGGTAGGCGAATCCACCCAAGGACACCTCCTCAGGGCCACCCGACGAAATTCCGGCAGGAGGCAACGTGGGGCTCACCAGTAGGCATTTCAGCGTATAACACCTTTCACAGACAAGCGGCCTTGCCACCTGTCATCGTTCTATTCAAGGTGGGCAAGCGGCAAAAAATCGAAAGAGAGGGGCACAAAGCTCTATTTTTATCGAAAACGCTCATATGTATGATTATCAGTGACATTTGTCAAGGTAACAGTTAGTGGCCGTGGGGCCTTTCTGCCTTTATTTCCTCAAATAATTTAGTATATCTCTTGAGCTTGATCCTTTATGATTAATGTTCTCGGCAACTTTTCTCAAAGAAGTGATAATGACCCAACACAAAGATACAAACACCCTTATTTTACAGCTCAGAAGAACCTTGGAAACCTGGCAGCAGCGGGCGCAAAGCATTTCCTCGGACTCCAATGTCCTTCATTGGGCAAAAGTAAATATTGAATCCTTTGCCTCTGTCATCGAAAATCTCGGCCTCTCTCCCAGTGATTTGCGCCAGGCCCGGGACAATTATCCGGACTTGACCCAAAAGGTTCTCCAACGCATCGCCTTTTTAACCAATGAACTCCATAATCTTGAGTCGGACATTAAGCTTGGACCTCTGGCCCCGGAAGTCGCCCAGGCCAACGCCCTCCAAATCGAGGAGCAGTGCAAGGAGCTCAAACCCGATGCCTACCGCCTCTTTGGTTTTCATAAGGTCTTGACCGAAGGCAGCAAGACATTAAAGGAGAATCTCAACTTTTACAGCTTTCTCCCCCAGGCGAGGTTGCAAGCCAGCGGTAAGAGCAAATCACTTTTTGAAACCGGCTACACCATCTATCTGACCGTAGCAGACTCTCCGGATTTCGAGCATGATGAAAACGTCACAAACATCTTCAGCTACCTCGACAGATTAGCCAGGCTTAATAAGGCCATTGAGGAAACAGAAATCCCCCACCTGCTGCCGGCTATGGTCAGCTCCTTCCTTGACCATCAGCTCGACCTCTGCCTGCTAGGCTGTAAACAGGTCAGACTTTTTATCAACTTTATCAGCGACTATTTTCAAGCGGAGATGGACCAGATAGATTCCTTCCAGGAAAATCTCGACCACCTCAAGGCCCAGCCCCTGACCGAACTTCTCCTTGAAATCCAGAGCCAAACCGATGCGGCCAGTAGATGTATACAACGCTTCACCCACAAAAAGTTTCTCATGGAGGATATCCAGAAGGCAGATAGACTTCTCTACTACGTCGAGACGTTCCACCATATGCTGACGAACCATTTCATCCCCTATCTTGAAGTCCAGGTAGACAAAAAAAACGGCCTTCTTAACCCGCAGACACTGGCAACTGCCCGCAGCCAAAAATACTTCACGGGCCTCAAAGGGCTGTGGCGCTTTGTGCGCATGCTCCTTTTTTCGATGGGTATCAACACGCTCATTTCCCAGGAGGAGCTCGAAGAAAAAATTACCAAGGCGATCAAGTCTTGTTCCTTGTTCTTCAACAAGGAAGCGCAGAACAGTGCCGAAATAAATATGTTCGTCGGTGATTTTTTCACTGAGTTCAAACAGCCATTCCCCTACGATGAACTTGTCGATATTACCAAAAAATGCATCGTTACCTACGCAACTATTCTTGAAAAAGTTTTCATCAAGTACAAACCAAAACAGGAGGTCAGTGACGGCGAACAACAGCAAGCGCCTCTGAGCCTAGGCCGCCTTTCAGCAAAAATTGAGGTCAGGACAGAGACCCTGGACAAATATCGTAAAAAATTTGAGAATTAAGCAGGTTGCCTCAAAACACGCTTCCTTAGACCTTCACTTCCCAGGTTACGCCCTCCTCTTTTCCGCCCTCCTCCACTTTGCGCCTTGACCAGAAGAGCTTCTGTGTTATTTTCTTGAGTTCTTCAGAAGTAAAAAATGATGGCCTCGGAGAAATTACGTAGGCCTTTTCCCCTTTTGACACTGTTAAAGATGTTGGTTCAAACAAGGAGTTTATTATGAAAAGAGCTAAGCCAGGGGACATTGTTTCCCTTGAGTACGAAGGCATACTGGAAAACGGTGACGTTTTTGAATCTACCGCAGAAATCGGCCCCCTTGACTTCACCATTGGTACAGGCGGTGTCATGCCGGCCTTTGAAATGGCTGTTGTTGGTATGAGCGTCGGTGAAAGCACTGACATTGTCCTCCAGCCCAAAGATGGTTATGGCGAGCGCCAGCAAGAATTATTGCAGACCGTCGACAAAAGCGTTTTTGGTGATAAAGGAGACCTCAAACCAGGCCAGATCCTCTACCTGAATGTGAAAAAGGATGGCAAAAATCACAAGGTGCCCGCCACTATCGTCGAATTGGCGGACAACAACGTGACCCTGGACTATAATCATCCCTTGGCCGGCCACACCCTGACCTATAGAATCACCCTCAAAAGTATTGAGGAGTCAAAGGAGCCCATGCCCATCGTCAGCGGCCCGGCAGATGGCTCTGCCCTCAGTCAATGAAAATGCTTTTAACCATTGCCGGCTCTGATCCTTCCGGAGGGGCCGGCATCCAGGCTGACCTGAAAACCTTTACCACCCTCGGCTGTTATGGGGCTGCAGCCATCACGGCTATCACCTGCCAAAACACCCTTGGGGTCAGCCATTGCCAGCCTCTCTCGCCGCAGCTTGTTGCCGATCAGGTCTTGGCAGTGTTAACCGACATGGTGCCAAGCCATATCAAAATTGGTATGACGGCAAGCGCTGAGATCATTGCCACCCTGGCCGACATCCTTAGTGGGTTCACCGGTGAGATTGTTTTCGACCCGGTGCTCAAATCCTCCACCGGCCAGTCACTCCTTACTGGCGATTCTGCCGCAGCTCTTGCCCCCCTGTTGGCCAGAGTATCTGTTCTCACCCCCAACATCCCGGAACTAGCCAGCCTCAGCCAGCTTCCTATCAGCAATGAGACCCAGGCCATCAAGGCGGGTCAGGTTCTCATGGAGCGCTCTGCCCACATCAAGGCCCTCTGCGTCAAGGGGGGTCATCTCCACGAAGAGGGCCAGGAGGTTGTCGACATTCTCCTGGAAAGAAGCGGCCCTGACGACGCCATCAAGACAACCAAGGTCTGTCACCCCCGGCGCCAAACGCCTAACAGTCATGGCACTGGCTGCACCTTTGCCAGCGCCTTTACCGCCTACCATGCCAGTATGGGCACTTACCAGCAGGCCTTCAAGGCAGCAGTATCCTATGTCGATACGCTGCTTGATCTTGGCAAGGATGACAAAATAGGTCAAGGCACAGGCCCC
>JBFFIS010000011.1:0-16754 GCA_041556375.1 Desulfurivibrionaceae bacterium
CATGCCGATATCTGCACTCGGTATACCATAAAGTGACAAAACTGGTCACTAAAAGACATTTTCGGGCCTCGTGGTCCACGAAAAGATGGAGCTTCTGCTGGATTAAAGTGCTGATTTTTAAGGATAATTTTTTTCAAAACCTGACTTTTTAGCCGCTTGCCACTTTTGTCTTGCAATTTGGCTGCCAGCTCTTAATCTTATACAAGAACGAAATGTTATTTAGCCTGGAGAAAACAATGATTGTCCGCCCTCGTTCATATATTTTGTGCTCCTGTTTGCTGGCAGCCTTTTTGGTGCTGACAGCTCCTGACGCCCAGGCTGCGGCGGATTTTGCCCAGAAGACACCCATTCATATTGAGGCAGATAGGATGACCTCGCTGGAAAAACAGCGGGCTGTGGTTTTTTCAGGCAACGTCAAGGCCAAGCAGGGAGAGCTGCTGATCAACTCCGATGAGATGACCGTCTATCACGCCGAGCAGGCGGCCGCCAGCCAAGGAGACGACCAAGGCCGGGCCCAGATTGAAAAAATGTATGCCAAGGGCCATGTGGAGATTGTCCAGGAAAATTTCGTCGCCACCGGTGACGAGGCCGAGTATTTTTCCAGCACCGGGAAGGTTATCATCACCGGCAATGCCAAGATTATTCAGGATAATAATATGGTAACCGGCCATAAGGTGGAGATGGACCTCAGTGAAGGCTCCACGGTCATTATTCCTGACAAGAAGAAAAAAGGCCGGGTTGTCGGCTATTTTTATCCGGGCAGTGTAGACAATAAAGACGACGCCGGGCAAGAGGCCGAATCAGGCGCTGACAAGCAGGCCCCCGCAGAACAACAAAAACAGGATGCGAGCCATGGCGATACTGGAAACTAAGGATATCGTCAAAGAGTATAATAAGCGCCGGGTAGTCGACGGCGTCAGTTTGACGGTGGAAACCGGCTCGATCATCGGTATGCTGGGCCCTAACGGCGCCGGTAAGACCACCTCATTCTACACCATTGCCGGTTTTGTTCGGCCCACCTCGGGCACGGTGCTCCTCAATGACAATGAGATCACCGCCCTGCCCATCCATAAACGGGCCCTGCTCGGTATTTCCTATCTGGCCCAGGATCCTTCGGTATTCAAGAAACTCACCGTCGAGGAAAATGTTCGTATTGTTCTCGAGCCCTTGGGGGTGCCGCGTCAAGAGATTCGCCGTCGCACTGAGGAGCTGATGGCTGACCTGAAGATCGAGTATCTTGCCAAGAATATGGGCCATGCCCTGTCCGGCGGTGAGCGGCGGCGTGTGGAGATTATGCGCGCCCTGGCCACCAAGCCGCAGTTCATCCTTCTGGATGAGCCTTTTGCCGGTATCGACCCCCTGTCAGTGGCCGATCTCCAGGAAATTATAAAGAAGCTAAAGGAAAAGGGATTAGGTATACTGATATCGGATCATAACGTTCGCGAAACTTTGTCGGTCTGCGATTTTGCCTATATTGTTAGCAGTGGCCGAATTCTGACAAGCGGCACGGCCGACGAAATTATTAATGATGATGCGGCCCGGGAAATGTATCTCGGCCAAGACTTTTCCATGTAGGCAGGAAAATGGCACTGGAATTAAGACAATCTCTCAAACTTTCGCAGCAGCTGGTGATGACCCCCCAGCTCCAGCAGGCTATCAAGCTCCTGCAGCTGTCGCGGCTTGAGCTTGTTGATACCGTCCAGCAGGAAATTGAGCAGAATCCGGTTCTGGAGGATGACTTTTCAAGCCTGAACGGCGAAGCGGGTGCCCCGCTGGCCGAACCAGCCCCAGACCAGGCCGTGCTTGCTCCCAGTGAGCAAACCAGTGAGGTCAATCTTGAAAATCCATCCAACATCAACGATATAGACTGGTCAAACTACGCCAACGAATATGAGCCCATTTCCTCCTATCGGCCCCGGGGTGATAGTGAGGAGATGCCCTCCCGCCTCGATATTCTCAGTGAAAAGCCCAACCTGCAGTCTCATTTGCGCTGGCAGCTCTCCCTTACCGATCTCACCGACGAGGAAAAGGAGATCGGCGAGAATATTCTCGGCAATCTCAGCCGGGAAGGCTTTCTGGAGGCGGAGATCTCCGAGATTGTCGAACAATCCGGTTATGACGAGGATGATATCCAGTACGTCCTCGAGGTTATCCAGGAGATGGACCCGGCCGGAGTCGCGGCCCGCAACGTCCAGGAATCCCTGCTCCTCCAGCTCGAACGCCTCGATTTAAAGGACACCCTGCCTGCCGAGATTATCAAGGATCACCTCCACCTCCTTGAGACCAAGAACTATATAGCCATTGCCCGGGCCACCCACCGCCCCGTTGACGACGTCGTGGCCGCGGTTTCCATTATCGTCGGCCTCGATCCCCATCCGGGCTGGGCCTATTCCGACGAAGAGCCCCATTACATCACCCCCGATGTCACCCTGCAAAAGGTGGATGATGAGTATGTCATTTTGTTGAACGATGACGGCCTGCCCAAGCTGAAGATCAGCTCCTATTACCGTGATATTCTCAAGAAACAGGCCAATGCCCCGGCCGCGACCAAGGAGTATATCCAAGACAAAATCCGCTCGGCCGCCTGGCTGATCAAAAGTATCCAGCAGCGCCAGAGGACGATCTACCGGGTCATGGAGTCGATTCTTAAATTTCAGTATGATTTTTTTGAGCACGGTGTCGCCCATCTGAAACCGTTGGTGCTCAGAGATGTTGCTGAAGATATCAGTATGCACGAGTCAACGATCAGCCGGGTGACCAGCAATAAGTATGTCCACACCCCCCAGGGTACCTTTGAGTTGAAGTATTTTTTCACCTCGGCCATCGCCCGCAAAGGCGGCGGCGATGCCCTGTCCTCGGAGAGCATTCGCCAACGTATTCGCCAGATTGTCCAGGCTGAAAATGCCGACAAACCCCTTTCCGATAAGGCCATTGCCGAGATTTTTGCCAAGGATAATATCAAGCTGGCCCGGCGCACCGTTGCCAAATACCGGGAACAGCTCGGGATTCTGTCCTCCAAGTTCAGAAAAAAACCAAAATTGAAATAGGCCAGTGTTGTGAGCAGTCTGATCAGCCCGTCACACATAATCGGCACTTTGGCCGCTACTTCCAAGCGCGGCGCTCTTGCTGAGTTGGCTGGATTGTTGGACTTTGATCAGGAGACTCTGCAGGCAGCTCTTCTTGACCGCGAGGCCGTCGGTTCCACGGCCATTGATCCCGGCATCGCCGTGCCCCACGCCAAGCTGGCAGCAGCCCATGATATCCAGATCTGTTTTGGCCGCAGCCAGGCGGGCATCCAGTGGGGCGCCCCGGACCGGCAGCCCGTCCATCTCATCTTTCTCCTGGTGGCGCCAACCAGTGCCAGCGAGGCCTATCTGGAAACCCTGGCTGCCCTCTGTCGCTTCCTGCGCGACAGTAACAACCGCAGCCTGCTTCTGCGCACCCCGGATGAGGAACTCGGTCAATTTCTGGCTGGAGCCAAGGAGCTGCCATGACCACGTCAGTTGGACCCCACACCGTTCTGCTTACCGGCCTTTCCGGGGCCGGCAAAACCACCGCCCTCAATGCCTGTGAAGATATGGGCTATTACTGTGTCGATAATCTGCCGGGTTTTTTGGTGGAGGAGCTGGTTGCCAGAAGAGAGGGGGCCCACCACCTTGACCGCCTGGCACTGGTCATGGACAGTCGAGATCCTCTGTTTTTTGAACGGCTGCCAGCGATTATCGCCGCCCTTGGCGAGCCGGGCAGCAATTTCAAGGTATTTTTCCTCAAGGCCGATGACCAGACCTTGATCAGGCGTTACAGCCAGATGCGTCGCGTTCACCACCTGGCCGCTGATCGCAGCCTGCCTGAGGCTATCGACCATGAACGGAGCTGCTTCGCTGCTCTCGACCTGCCCGCCGCTAACGAGATTGACACCAGTGGCCTGTCGCCCCATCAGCTGCGCGGCCTTCTCCGCAAGGCCTGCGGCGCTGATTTGACAGGTGAGCGTCTGCCGGTGACCATCAGTTCCTTTGGTTTTAAGCATGGCCTGCCGCCGGAGGCTGACCTGGTCTGGGACGTTCGTTTCCTGCCCAACCCTTATTTTCAGGTCCATCTCAAGGAGAAAACCGGCAAAGAGAGCGATGTCAGTGATTTTGCCCTTAATAATGACATTGGTCGCAACTTTCTCTCCCTGCTCGAACCCCTACTTACCTTCCTTGTTCCCCAGTACCAGCAGGCCGGCAAGGTCTCCCTTACCATTGCTATCGGCTGTACCGGCGGTAAGCATCGCTCGGTGGCGGTGAGCCAGAAGGTGGTGGAGATGCTCGCTGGCCTGGATATTGACCTGCGGCTCAGTCACCGGGACATCGGCAAGGAGTGAGCCGTCCCCCGCAGTACCCTGTCCGGAGTCTCGCACGCTCGTTTACCTGTTTACAATCCCAGCCACCAGCAGAGTTAAAGTGTTGTCGGTCCACGTAGCTGTGAGCATCCGGTGCATTGCTGGCACGGTAAGTCGTCCTGAATGTGGCTGATTGGAGCTGATCTCAGAGGGGAAATCGGTCGTAGAATGGTTTGCCGGCTTTCCGGCGGGCGAGAATGCTGGTTATCTGTCAAGCAAGCTTCACCACCTCACCATTTTCCACCGAGATGTTGCGGAACTGGGAGATGGGCAGACCTCTGTAGTGGAGAAGGAGGCAGCGGGCGACGATGAGATGGGTAACGAGGAGGATGACGCCCTCTTCTTTGGCGGCGATCTCTGTCACCTCGGCCACTGCCCTTTTCTGGACGGCTTCGAGGTCCTCGCAGCCTGGGACATGAAAATTCTCCGGGCTTGCCAGCCAGGTGGGATACTCGTCGCCAAAGCGCTGGCGGATCTCATCCTTGGTCAAACCGTCCCAATGGGGCAGGTCGATATCAATGAGTCCCGGGGCCTTGTGGACCGTTAAGCCCCTTGGTTCGGCAATGATCTGCGCTGATTGCCAGGTGCGGAGCAGGGGACCGCTGTAGAGGGCGGCAAGATCCATTCTGGCGCATTTTTCTGCCAATTCACCAAGCTGATCTCGGCCCGCCTGGCAGAGCGGCTCATCACTGCGACCGGCAAAACGATTCTCCAGGTTGGCCTGGGTCTTGCCGTGCCGGGTTAGGTAGATTTTCTCAAGCATAATTTCCTTAACAAAACTGCTTGCAGCAGGGAACTTTTTCAGAGTAGAGTGCTCAGGTTTTATAGCGTCCTACGCTGGATTATTCTCATAGCCGCTGGCCTCGTTACTGAGGGTGCAGGGGCCTTATTTTTTTACATACCAAGGGGCATCTTATCGTGAATTTTCTTAAAGGTCACACCAAATTATCCCTATTTCTGCCGGTGTTTTTCCTTGTATTTTCTTTGGCGTCTCAAGGCAAAGTTGCGGCGGCACCAGCTCAAACCATTCATATAAAACCTTTTGCGGTCTATGCCCAGAAGGATATCTCCTTCCTCAAGGATGCCATGCGGAATATGATGGCCAGCCGACTGTCTGCAAACACCGATTTGCTGGTGGTTGAGGAGGCAGGCAAGGCTGATTATCTTCTCGAAGGCGCCATTACCGCCATTGGCAGTGCCTTAAGTATTAACGCCAAGATTATTGCCCGGGACGGTTCCCGGCCGCCAGCCACCTATTATGCCTCTGCTGCCAGCGAGAACGACATCATTAATGCTGTCGACCAGCTGGCTGCCAATATCTCCCAGCAGTCCTTTGGCAACTCAGCACCTGCCGTTGCCCAGCCGGCCGCGCCAAGTGCGCCAGTGGTGGCCCAGCCTGGCGCCACTCCGCCGCCTGCCTTCCAGACCGCCCATCCGGATCGGGCCTTTATCCGTTCGGCAGCGCCCGTTGCGCCGATGGCGGCCCAGCAGCCCATGGCCTCGGCTCAGACTGCTTCCGGATTTGTTCATTCCACCGCCATCACTGATGCCCTTGGTTTCAGTAAGACGCAGAATCTGAAAATGGCCATCCAGGATATCGGCGTTGCCGATCTGGACGGTGACGGCACCGATGATATCGTTGTCGCCGCCAAAAATAAGATTATGGCCTTTCATCTCAGCGGCAGCCGTCTGGCCAGCTTTGGCACCATCTCCCTGCCCTCCTCCCAGAAGATTGTCTCCATGGTGGCTGCCGACCTAAACGGTAACGGCGTTGCCGAGGTCTATATCAGTGCCGTTGCCGGCAGCAGGCCTCTGGCCATGGCCGTCGAGTGGCAGCTTGACCGCTTCAACTACCTCTTTCAGAATCAGCGCTGGTACGTTAAGCCGGTAAGCGCCCCGGGCCGCGGTCTGGTGCTGGCCGGCCAGCAGGCCACGGTTAATGCCCCTTTTATGCCTGGAGTTTTTGAGCTGTCTGTTGCTGATGGCCAGCTGGTCAAGGGGGAGCGTCTGCCTATCCCGGAAGACATTAATGTCTTTAGCTTTGCCCTGGCTGATCTGGATGGCGATGGTGCCACCGAGGTGATCACCATTGATCAGGGCGATAGGCTCAATGTCCTGATGGCCGGCGGGAAACGGCTCTGGCAGAGTGATGATTTTTTTGGTGGCAGCCTGCGTTATGTCGGCGGCCGTAGTATCGCTACGCGTCGCAGTGGTCGAGACAAGAACCCGGTGATTGAGCAGGTTGATGGCAGTCAGGATAAGACCTACATTCCGTCGCGGATTATTATTGCCGATATCAACAATGACAATCTGCCTGACGTGGTGGTCAACAAAAACCTGTCCACCGCCTCCCGTGTTTTGAAGAATATGAAGTCCTATCCCAGCGGCGAAATACACGGTCTGGTCTGGAGTGGTATCGGCCTCACCGAGCTGTGGCGTACCAAGAAGATTGACGGCTATGTCGCCTCCTATGACTTCCGCCAGGCGCCTGGTTCTGACCAGGCCTCTCTCTATGTCGGTCTTATTGTCAACAGCGGCTGGCTCGACATGTTGAGCGCCAAGGACTCAACCGTCCTCATCTATCCCCTTGATCTGTCGAGTACTGCCGCCAACTAGGTGGCGGGCGGCAGGCCTTTAGCCTGATACTTTGCCGTCAGCCAGTGCCAGAATGCGGCCATGCCGTCGCCGGTGCTGGCTGAGACCGGGAAGATCTCCAAGCCGGGCTTAAGGCGGCGGGCCTGGCTGCAGCATTCATCCATGTTGAAGGTGACATAGGGCAGCAGGTCGACCTTATTAATCAGTAACACGTCAGAACTGAGGATGAGGTCCGGGTATTTGGCCGGCTTGTCCTCGCCTTCCGGGGTGCTGACCACGGCAACCCGCAGATCTTCGCCCAGGTCATAGGCCGTCGGGCAGACCATATTCCCTATATTTTCAATGATCAGCAGCTTGGTGTCGCTGAGATCCAGATCATGCATGGCCTGATGGACCATGCGGGCGTCAAGGTGGCAGGCGGCGCCGGTCGTTATCTGGACGGCATTGAGGCCGGCCGCGGCGATCCTTTGTTGGTCGTTATCGGTCTGCTGATCGCCGACAATGACGGCCATGGTAAGCTTGTTGCCGTAATCTCTTGCCAGTCTCTCCAGCAACGATGTTTTGCCCGAACCCGGCGCACTGATGATGTTGAGGCAGAAGATGCCTTTTTCCTGGAGATGGTGGCGGTTGTGGTTGGCTATATCATTATTCAGGGAGAGGATGTCCTGGCCCAGGCTGATCTGCCGGCCATCTTTGCTGTCTTCAGGAGGGCAGCCGCATGAGTCGCACATTATTCTATCTCGATAGAGGTTATCTGTAATTCCTGGCCGCGGACCAGTTCAAAAAAACAGTCACACTGCGGGCAGAGGTTGAGGTTCTCCGTTGTTTCCCTGGCACAGCTGGGGCACCTGTAGCACAGCGGGATTTCGGTGATGACCAGCTCGGCGCCGTTGGCCAGGGTTTGGGGGCTCATGGCCTCAAAGGCAAAGGTCAGGGCGTCGCTTACCACCCCGGCCCGTTCTCCGATGGTCAGTTCGATACGGGTCACCTTGGCTGCCTTCTCGGCCTCGGCCGTTTTTTTGACAATATCGAGGATGTTTGCCATGATCGACATCTCATGCATCGGTCAAACCTGCCGGAGAGGTGAGCGCAAGGCCCCTTTGGGTATGGAGGGCAGCAGCCACGGCGGCCTGGCCCAGGGCCAGGCCGCCATCGTTACAGGGGATTTTGTGGTGATAATGCACGGTTAAGCCTGCCTCGCCAAGGCTTTTTTTGAGTCCCTGGCTGATAAGCTGGTTTTGGAAAACACCACCGCTGCAGGCCACCTCTGTGATGCCCTCTTTCTTGGCCTGATCGACACAGCTCGCTGTCAGCATGGCGATGATGGTGTTGTGAAAGCGGCCAGCAATGGTTTCGATTCTCACCCCAGACTCCACATCTTTGAGTATACCAACAAGCAGGCCAGAGGTCTCTATAACCTGGGGGGCCCCTGCTTGGCCAGCTGTCAGGGTAAAGGGATAGCAGCCTGTTTCCTGGTTGTCGCTCATGGCCTCAAGCTCCATGGCGGCCTGGGCCGAAAAGGTGATTGTGCCTCGGAGGTTGATAAGGGCGGCTACCGCGTCAAAGAGCCGCCCCAGGCTTGAGGTCTGAGGACAGTTGACCCCTTTGTCGAGCATGGTAAGGAGCATCTCCTGGGTGCTGATGTCAATTTGTCGTAAAAAGCCAAGCTTTCTGTGATGCATGCCGTCGCGGTGCAGCCAGGCCAGGGCCAGGCGCCAGGGCTCTTTGATGGCTGCCTCGCCACCGGGCATGGCCAGAGGGGCTAAATGGGCCAGGCGTTTGCTGGCGGCCAAGGTGCATAGCAGTATTTCGCCACCCCAAAGGCTGCCATCGGCACCGAGACCGGTACCGTCAAGGGCCAGGCCGAGAACGGGGCCATCGAGGTGATTTTCGGCCATGCAGCTGGCAATATGGCCATGGTGGTGCTGGACAGCGATTTTTTCGACGCCAGAGTAAGCCGCGGCAAAGCGGCTGCTGTAATAGCCGGGGTGGAGGTCGTGGGCAATGAGCTGGGGGCTGATGCGCAGCAGATTCTGGAGATGGGCGCTGGCCTCCTGGTAATGGTGTTGGCTGGCCGGAGACCGGGTGTCTCCCAGGTGTTGGGAGAAAAAGGCCATGTTGCCGCGGCTCAGGCAGATGGTGAGCTTCTCACCGGCACCGCAGGCCAGGACAGGGGGTATATCCGTGGCAAGTTCTACCGGCAGGGGGACATAGCCCCGCGAGCGCCGCAGGATCTGGACCTCATCATTATGGATCTTAACGACGGAATCGTCACAGCGATTGACAATTTTGCGGTTGTGGCTGAGGACTGCGTCGCAGTCTGTGCCGAGCAGGGCCTGCGTCTCTGCGGTGCTGGTGAGCATGGGGCTGCCCGGCTCATTGAAGCTGGTCATGACCAGGACCCTTGGTCCCTGATCAAAAAGCAGATAATGCAGAGGCGTGTAAGCCAGCATGATGCCGACTTCACCAAGGCCGGGGGCTATCAGCTTTGATAAAGGTGCCCCCTCTTTGGTGGCTAGGATGACAATGGGGCGAGCCGGCGAGCACAGAAGTTCCCTGGCCCGAGGGGAGAGGTGAACCAGTCCGGCGGCTGTTTCCAGGTCGCGGACCATGATAGCCAGGGGCTTATCAGGCCTTTTTTTTATGGTTCGCAGCCGGGAGACGGCTTGGTCGTTGACGGCGTCAACGGCCAGATGAAATCCTCCCACTCCCTTGATCGCCATCACCCGACCTGCTGTGAGCAGGACCGCCGTTTTTGTCAGAGGGTTTTTTGGGTCTATGCCATTTTTGTCATAAAAGCTGAGACGGGGGCCGCAGTCCGGGCAGCAGATGGGCTCGGCATGGAAGCGGCGGCTGTTTGGGTCACTGTACTCCGCTTGGCAGAAGGAGCAGAGGGGGAATTCGGCCATGGAGGTCAGGGGCCGGTCGTAGGGCAGGTCGCGCAGCAGGCTAAAACGGGGACCGCAGGCGGTGCATGAGATAAAGGGGTGCTGGTAGCGGTGATTGTCTGGGGTGAGCAGTTCCTGCTCGCAGGCGGGGCACATGCCAAAATCTGCCGGCGCCAGCGGTGCTTGGTCGCCAGCGGTCAGGCTGGGACCAATGGAAAAGGTTTCGTAGTTTCTGGGTGCCAGGCGGTGTTCGGTGACAGAGGTTATAACCGACCCGGGCGGCGGGGAGGCCAGCAAGGTGTCGAGGGCACGAGAGATTTTGCCAGCTTCACCTTCCAAGACAAGTTCAACGCCGGCCAGGGAGTTTGCCACCTCACCACCAAGGTCATTATCTTTAGCCAGGCGATAGACATAGGGCCTGAAGCCGACGCCCTGAACCATGCCGCTGATCAAAAATTTTGTGGTATTTATGGTGGGTGCAGCTCGTGACACAGGCGGAGGGGGCTATGGGTTAATGGCAGTCATCGGCAGTCATTTCAGGGTATGGTCAAGTGTAGCAAACTGGGGTCAAAGGGGGAATAAAAAAGGCCACCGGACCGATTGCGGAGTCCGGTGGCCTTAGTTTTTACACAGAGCAAGTGGGCTAGATAGCGTCGGCACCTTTCTCGCCGGTGCGGACCCTGATGACCTCTTCAACAGGCATGACAAAGATCTTGCCGTCGCCGATTTTACCAGTGTTAGCGGCATTCATGATGGTCTCCACCACCAAGTCGGTCTGGTCGCTGCCGACCACTAGTTCCAATTTTATCTTGGGGATAAAGTCGACATTATACTCAGCGCCGCGATAGATCTCTTTGTGGCCTTTTTGCCGGCCGTAGCCCTTGACTTCGGATAGGGTCATGCCGCTGACGCCGATGGCGTTTAAGGCCTCTTTGACATCGTCAAGTTTAAAGGGCTTAATGATAGCTTCAATTTTTTGCATGATGTGCGCTCCAACGGTGAGAAAAAGCCAAGCCGGCCAGGTGCTGAGGCCAGCTCGGTGGATGGTTTGGTTTACAGGGTGTAGCCGATCTCGCTGTGCTGGGCAATGTCCAGGCCCTGCACCTCGTCGTCAAGTTCTACCCGCAGGCCGATAACGAGGTCAATGGCCTTGAGGATAATGAAGCTGGCAACAACAGAATAAATGATGGTGGCGCCAGCGTCAACAGCCTGGGTGAGGAGGAGCTTGGCATTGCCGAAAAACAGACCATCGGCACCACCGGGGTTGACGGCCAGGGAGGCAAACATGCCGGTGGCCAGGGCGCCCCAAAGGCCGCCAACACCATGGACACCGACAACGTCCAAGGCGTCGTCGTAGCCGAGCTTGTTCTTGGTCAGGACGGCGAAATAACAGAGGGCGCCGCCGACAACACCGATGATAATGGCAGAGCTCGGGGAAACAAAACCGGCTCCGGGGGTAATGGCGACCAGGCCGGCAATGGCGCCGGAGGCGGCTCCGAGAATAGTGGGCTTGCCCTGCTTGAGCCATTCGGCCAAAAGCCAGGAGAGGGCGCCGCAGCCAGCAGCAACCTGGGTGGTCATGAAGGCGGTGGCAGCAATACCGTCGGCGGCCAGGGCGCTGCCGGCGTTAAAGCCGAACCAGCCAAACCAGAGAATACCGGCGCCAAGGAGTGTCATGCCAAGGTTATGGGGGTGGATGGCCTCTTTGCCCCAGCCTTTGCGTTTGCCGATGAGTAAGGCGGCAACCAGGGCGGCAGCACCGGAGTTGATGTGGATAACTGTACCACCGGCAAAATCTAGACCGCCATGGCCGCTGATCCAGCCACCGCCCCACACCCAGTGACAGACCGGGAAGTAGACCAGGGTGGTCCAGAGGATGGTGAATACCAAAAAGGCGGAGAACTTGATACGTTCGGCAAAGGCGCCGGTGATCAGGGCCGGGGTAATGACGGCAAACATGAGCTGAAAGGCGCAAAAGACAAGGTGGGGAATTGTGCTGCCCTCGGCAGGCGCGCCGGTAACTCCGCGAAGAAAGATATAGTCCAGGCCGCCGATAAGGCCGCCGACGTCAGTGCCAAAGGCCATGCTGTAGCCGAAAAGCACCCAGAGAATAGTAACGACACCCAGGCAGATAAAACTCTGGAGCAGGGTGGAAAGGACATTCTTTGAGCGGACCATGCCGCCGTAAAAAAGTGCAAGGCCCGGCGTCATCAGCATGACCATGGCGGTTGCTATGAGCATAAATGCGGTATCGCCAGTATTCATGTATTGGTCTCCTTTAGTTTTTTTGCTCAGGCTGACGCCTGCCTCAAGGGATGGTTTCTGGAAAAATAGTCTTGGCTAGGTGTACAAAGCAACCAGCATGCCAATGGGAGAGTGAATTTTTTTACCCATGTATCATGCTGATATTTAAAGAGATGTGTGGTGATGGCCATGGTTTGGGATGGTTGCAGGTTTTACGAAAATGTATCAGTCGTAAGGCAACATTCCATTTTTGTAAAACGACAAGCGTGTTTGGCATGTTAGGCCTTTGTGGGTGGTGACCACCATAAAATGGTTGGTGCTGTTGGCCGGCGTGGAAAGGATTGACAGTGCTTACTGATCATTCATATCATAATAAAAGTAGCATTGGCTCCCAAGTAGTTTTTTAACCAATATCTTGTAACTAGGTTGTTATGTTTAGGTTTGATCTTTTTGTGCTTCTTGTTTTTCTATGTCTGCCAGCACCTACCTATGGTGTTGAGGTCGGATCGGTTATAAAAATTTGCGGTAGTGGCGATAACCAGGAGCTTCTTCAGGAGTTGGCCCGGGCCTATGAAAGCAGTCATCCGGGGGTAGGTGTCAAGGTCCCTGATTCCATTGGCTCCAGCGGCGGAGTGAAGGCCACGGTCCAGGGACAATGTGATATCGGTCGACTGGCCCGACCGCTGCGTGGCAAGGAAATGCGCCACAAGCTGTCCTATAAACTTTTCGGCCGCTCGCCCGTGGTGTTTATGGTCAGTGCCAACCAGAAAAGCATTACCAATATCACGGCCCAGCAAGTGGTGAGTATTTTTTCAGGCAAGATCCGGTTGTGGCAGGAGCTGGAAGGGACGCCGGGGACTATATACATTGCCAATCGCGAGAAGGGTGACTCCTCACGCACCGTTCTCGGGAAATATTTGATAGATTTTGCCCTTATAAAAAAACCGGTGGGCAAGACCATCTATAGCACTCCTGAAACAATAAATACCGTTGGCGGCCACGATAACACAATTGCCTATGGTCCTTTGTCTTCAACCATAAACAGTCCGGGCATCCATGTTCTTGCCTTTGAAGGGGTGATGCCTAGTGTGGCGGCCATGGCCTCCGGCCGTTATCCCCTCTTTTCCGATTTTGGCCTGGTGTGGCGTGCTGATATCAGCCCTCAGGCCATGGCCTTTATTTCCTTCCTCGACACCGAGGTGGCCAGAGAGATTATTGACAGGTATGGAGCTGCACCCGTTACGCTGGAGGACAAATGATTTTTAGGTCCATTAAAACAAGAATTCTCTGGTCCCATATAGCTGCCATCCTGGTGGTCAATATCGTCCTGGGCTGCTTGACCTACCGTTTTATGGTCGACAAGCTGGTGGCCACGGAAAGGCAAAACTTGGAGTTCATAGCCGCTCATACCGCTGACATGCTCCGCGATAATGTCTTGAAAAAAGGTGAATCCCTGCGCCAGATAGCCAGTGGGCAAGAGGTTCTTGAGTACTTGGATACCTATCGGGACCTGGCCTTGGCCGAGTATCTTGGCCGCTTTCACAAAGAGTTTTTCCAGATAAGCTTCATAAACCAGCAAGGCTACGAAGAGGTTAAGGTTAAGGACGGTGAAAATGTCGATGTCCTGGCCAGGGCCTATGACCGCGAGCTGGTTAATCGCTCTCAGGCCAGCCCCAACGTCGTAGAGACAATTTTTGATAGAGAGGTGGATGGCAGGCGTTCATCCATTCTCTATCTGGCCTTAAGCAAATACAGCTATTTTGAGGATATCTACCGGGGTACCCTTTTGGCCGCTGTTCCTTACCGCAATTTGTTACATGAGGTGGCCTCAACCCACATCCACTCTGGTGGGTATCTGGCCCTCTGGGGCGATGATCAGGATGCTATCTTTGTGCAGGAATCGGATCATGGCCATAGCCATAGCCAGCGCGCGATCATGCGCATCGCCTCATCCCATGAGGATGGTCGCAAGTTTCTCGAACTTGGTGCCGCAAACAGCCATTTCGGCCAGACCGAAATTCTGGGCAGGGGTTCTATGGTGGCCTATGTTCCCATTGCCGAATTGCAACTCAACTTGGCAGCGACCCTGCCCCAGGAAAAAATTACAAGCAAGCTCGACCACCTGCGCAACCAAGCAGTAATCGTCTTTGTCGGCCTCTGTCTGGTCGCCGCCTTTCTCTCCTACCTGTTAGCCCGGACCATTACCAAACCACTCAGTCAACTCACCAATGTGACCCGGCAAATTGCGGCCGGCAGTTATGATACGGGCGGCCTGGCGACCATCAAAAACCGGCGGGATGAAGTGGGCGTTCTCGTTACTTCCTTTCAGTCTATGGTTGATTCCCTCTGGAACACCATGGTTTCCCGCGATTATGTTGATAGTATTTTCGCTGCTATGGCGGAAAGTGTTGTCGTCATCTCGGAACGAGGTGAGGTCAGACGGGTGAATGATTCTGCCTGCCAGTTGCTGGGCTATAGTCGCGAGGAGTTTCTTGGTCTCGCTATTGAAGATGTTTTTGCCGAGGAGATCAGAAACCCGGATTTTATCGGCCAGCTTCTGCAGAAAGATGCCTGGCAGGAAACCGCCTTTCGTCACAAGGACGGCAGCGCCGTCCCTGTGCTTTTTTCCTGTAGCTCCCTAATTCGCGAGGCAGGAGAAAAGGAAACGGTGTGTGTGGCCTCTGATTTTAGCAATCTTAAAAAGGCGCGGGAGGCCCTGGAGGAAAATGAGTATTACCTCAAGGCCTTAATGAAGTCGTTGCCCAGCGGCCTCCTTGTTATTGATGCTGAAAATCGGGTTGTTATTGATGCTAACCCCACTGCTTGCCTGCTTTTTGGCAGCAGCAAAGAGGAACTTGTCGGACAGGTCTGTTTTGAGCTGATTGCCCCGGTGGGCGAGGTGCCCGAGTGGCCACCGGTGGTGACGGTGGACAGGCCCATCAGTAATCTGGAATGCGAACTGCTCTCTACGGGCGTTCAGCGGGTGCCTGTTGTTATGTCAATCCAGGCCATCAACCTGCGGGGCTCGTTGATCTATATCAATAGCATCGTCGATATCACCGAGAGTAAACAGGTGCTGCGCGCTCTGCAGGAGAGTGAGGATAAGCTGCGCACCCTGTCGATTTCCGATGAGCTCACCGGCCTTCTCAACCGCCGGGGCTTTATGACTTTGGTGGCCAAGCAGCTCCAAATTTATGGCCGCAATAAGGCGGTGGCCTACTTGCTCTATGCCGATATTGATAATTTGAAAGAAATCAATGATAGCCTGGGCCATATGGCCGGCGACGAGATGATCCTCAGGGCCGCCCGGGTTCTGCAGAATGTCTTTCGGCAGTCAGATATTGTCGGGCGGCTGGGCGGTGATGAGTTTGCCGTGCTACTAAGCGATGGTGAAGGGGAAGAGGCCATTTTGCAAAGGCTGGAAGCCAAGATTGTCGAGGTCAACAGTGCTCCCGGCCATACGGCCAGGCTGTCAATGAGTGTCGGTATAGTGAGCTGCAGTGAGGCCGACCAGGGGTCCCCCTGCATCTTTGAGACCTTGCTCGCCAAGGCAGACGCCAAGATGTATAGCATTAAGAACGGCCGGAAGGCAGCGGCCTCTTCAACTTAGCCCTCCTGTATGGCCGCTTGTCACCAGGCGTCACCGCCACCTTCTTTAGAACAGGGATAATCCTGAGCGTTCCTGGAGCTGATACTGCCAGTATTTCCAGACGCTGTTGTCTGCCCATTTCTCGTAGTCCACGGTAAACTCTCCATCCTCGTTGTTCCACAGTCTGTGAAAATAGCCGAGCACCTCCTGATTAAGGGCGTGGTTCGGCGGGGTGATAATGCGCAGGCAGGTCTCCAGGTTATAGTCGGCAATATTGCGGCGGGTGAGGTTAGCGGAGCCGCCCATGATCACCGAGCCGTGCGGGCCGGTAAGCAAAATAAGCTTGGTGTGAAATTGTTCGTCATGGCTGGCATACCAACGAATATTGATGCGGCTGTCTGATTTTTTTTTGAGCCAAGCCGCAACCGGGCGGTTGGGTACGCCGTTTTTTCGATGGCCAAAGGCGTCACGGTTGGCATCAAGAATAAGGTTGACGGTGATGCCACGCCGGGCGGCCGCCAGCAAGGCGGCAACGACCTGCCTGTCGGCAACATAGAACATGGCCAGCCACAGGGTTGTGGGCGGCTGGCAGGTCTGCAGATCAGCAAGGAGAATCTCTTTAATCTTGCCCTCGGTGAGCAGTTGTAACTCGACGTTGCTGGGCCTTGCAGCCTGCGCCGGCGCCAGCTTGACATCAGGACTGCAGTCGGAGAGCTCGCATACCGCTCTTTCACTTTTGAGAAGATCGCTAAGGACAGGGCCGCTGAAGCGGAAGGCGATATTGCTGTTGGCGGCGCTGGCGTCATGGCTGTTGTTGGCCGAGGTGATTAGGCCGCCTTTGTCGGTCACGACCACCTTGCGGTGATTGGCCTTGAAATTGAAAAGCTGTAGCCAGGAGCCAAGGCTGAAGCGGGGGGCCTGCGAGCCGAAGGGAGATGGCAGCCGTCCGGGTCCCGCAGTCAGGTGGGCCAATGGTTTGCCAAGCAGGTTCCAGAAGCCGGCATAGAGAATGTTTGAGTCGGGCAACCGGTCAAGATTGGTAAGGACCACCGTGGCC
>JBFFIS010000012.1:0-16679 GCA_041556375.1 Desulfurivibrionaceae bacterium
AGGGGCAGGGGTCGTTGCGCCCCACCTTCTGGATCTCTTGGCTTGCGTCCTGGACGTCGCCATCCACATAGAGCCAGCGTCCCTCTTCTTTGACAAAGCGGCTTATCTCATGCAGGGTGCCGACCTTGCCCTGGTTCATATACTGGGCCTTGAACTCCACCATTCCCGTGTTGTCATTCTCCTGGCCGCCTTCGGAGGCTAGAACCTGCAGGCCGCACCAGACAGCCGATGTGTCGAGGTGCAACTCTTTGGGGGCAGTGGAGGGGTGCCAGGTGCTGAGGAGATAGGCAGCATTGCCCAGGGCAAAGGCGCTGTAGCGCGAGCGCATCAGGGCCTCGGCCGTGGGGGGGAGTTTGCCGCGCTCGATATAGGGATGGCAGCAGGACTGATACTGGGGGCTATTGCCGCAGGGGCAGGACGTGGTTTCCGGCATGATCTAGGAATTTTCTCCTGCCCCGGCAATCAGGGCGTTTTTCTGGGCGGCAGTCATCTGTTTAATGGTGTACTCCCGCTTGCTGGCTGCCGAGCGCGACTCGGTTTCTTCGAGGTAGACCAGGCTGACTGGCCGCCGGGAGCGGGTATATTTGGCCCCGGTGGTCTTGCTGTTATGGGCGGTAAGGCGCTTGTCGGGGTCGGTGGTGATGCCGGTGTACAGGGTCTGGTCCTGGCATCTGACCATATAGACAAACCAGTTTGCTGCCATTGTTACTCTCTTGTCTTGAGGATGGTGATCAGGGCCATTGTAACATTTTGCCATAGTAATTGAAGGAGAAAGAGCCTGGCACCAAGGGACGCACCTATGTTTGCGGCTAAAAGGAACTTTCGTTTTCAACCACTTCTTGTCTGCAGGCCTTACATCTGGTTACTATGGGTGGTATCCGATGATTTTTCCTCCCAGGGGCCATGATCCAATACTATTCAAAAAGGCAGAATCTTGCAGGGCTTCTTCTGACCCTACTCACTCTGATGTTAATGGTGAGCCTCTATTACCGCCAGACCCCCGTTCTCGAGGCCTTTGAGGCCAAGACCTATGATCTGCGTTTTCGTTTCGGTCGCGGTCCTCTCAGCCCTTCTGCTGATATTGCCATCATCGCCATCAATGAAAAGAGCATAGCTGAACTGGGCCGTTTTCCCTGGTCGAGAACCACCTTTACGACCCTGGTTGATCAGGTCGACAAGGCCGGGGCCAAGGCCCTGCTCATGGATGTTTTTTTTCCTGAGCCGGAGAGCGGCAAGGTGGATCAGGCCTTTGCCAGGTCCTTGAAAAAGGCAGGCAATGTCAGCCTGGCCATGGCCTTTGATTTTGCCCAGGATGGCCGGGTCGCCGGGGTCAGCGATAGCCTGCCTGTCTTGAAAAAGGCCATTTATGGTGAGGGCCATATAAATTTTCTGCCCGATGACGATGGCGTTAACCGGCGCACCATGCTTCTGCTCTCCCATCAGGGCCGCACCATCCCCTCCCTGGGGCTGCAGGGGGCCATGGCCGCCTTGGGGGTCAAGAGGGCCGTGCAGGACAGCTTTTCGGTAAGGGTTGGTGAGCGCCGGGTGCCGACGGATTATTACAACACCATGCTTATCAATCACCTGGGCAACTCCGGCGCCTTTCCCATGTACTCCTTTGTCGATGTTATGAAGGGCCGTGTCGCCCCCGAGGAGTTGCGCGGCAAGGTTCTTTTTCTGGGCATGACCGCCCTGGGTATCTATGACATGAGAGTCACCCCCTTTGGCAATACACCGGGGGTCGAGATCCATGCCACCATCTGCGACAATATCCTCCAGGGTCGTTTTATCAGGCGCAGCGGTATTGAGCAGCTTATCGATCTGCTGTTTATCGTTTTGGTGGGAGGGCTGATTTTTTTCTCCACCTTCCGGCTTCGCCCTGGCCACGCCCTTTTTCTTCTGCCCCTGATTCTCGGGGGCTATATCGCCCTGGCCGTGGTGATGTTTGTCCAGGGGCACTGGCTCTCCATTATCTACCCCTTAACCAGCGGTCTGCTGGCCTACACCGTGGCCGCCGGTTTTCGCTTTGTTATCCTTGACCGGCGCAGCCGGGAGATCCATTCGGTCTTTTCCTCCTACGTCTCCAAAAAAATTGTTGATGAGCTCGTCAGGCATCCGGAACGGGCCACCATTGGTGGTGATCACCGCCAGATCACCATTTTATTCCTCGATATTAAGGGCTTTACCTCGATCTCCGAGCGCTTGCCTGCCATGGAGCTGGTCTCCACCTTAAACAGCTATTTTGCCGTGCTCACCGATGTTATTATGGAACACGGGGGTACGGTGGATAAGTTCCTTGGTGATGGTCTGATGGCCTATTGGGGCGCCCCCCTGGCCATGGACAACCATGAGGCCAAGGGCGCGGCCTGTATTCTCGCCTTAAAAGGGGCGGTGGCCCGCCTGCTCAAAAAACATAAAGACCTGCCGGAGTTCAGCTTCCGGGCCGGGATGAACAGCGGCGATGTGGTCGCCGGCAATATCGGCGCCCAGGGCCGTAAGATGGAGTACACCGTTATCGGCGATACGGTTAACCTGGCCGCCCGCCTGGAGAGTACAGCCAAGTTTTACGGGGTGGATAACCTGGTCAGCGAAAGCCTTTTTGCCGCTACTCGTAACGATTTTATCTACCGGGAACTTGACCGTATCAGGGTGGTGGGCAAGAAGATCCCCATCACCGTTTATGAGCTGCTGGCCTCGGTGGAGGAGGGGGTGGATGCCCATACCGCCAGACTGCTTGAGCTCTTTGGTGAGGGGCTGCAGGCCTACCGCGAACAGCGCTGGTTGGCTGCCAAGGAGATCTTCGCCGCCCTTTGTGTCCGCTATCCCAAGGATCAACCCTCCCAGCTCTACCTGAAGCGCTGCCAGCAATACGCCCAGAAGCCGCCGCCGGAGGATTGGGACACCATCTTTCAGCGCAAAGAAAAATAAGGTGGCGTAAGGCGGCGCACTAAGGCCTTTATTGGGCACGGTTGGGGCCGGGTGATGGCAGCAGGCTTGGCGGGCAGAGACTTTTTTGGCCACCATCAGCGGCGCAAATCTGGTATGATAGAGCACCGTTTAACATCTATTTAAGGGTGCAAAAATTAGCAGACAATGGGGGCCCCATTCTCTGGCAGCATGAGGTATGTGGAAAAAAATGTATATTCGATTCTCTCTTCTTTTACTCTTTGTCTTAAGCGGCTGTGTCACGACCCCGGCCCTGCCGCCCACCTCCGGTATCTCCCGTATCGAGTTTGTTCGGGAGATCCATAACGGTCAGCCCCAGGCCCTGGAAGTGAGCAGGGATGGCCGGCTCTATATTGTCGAGGCTAATAAGCAGGTGCGTATTCTCAAGGCGGATGGCACCACCGCCCTCACTCTGGCCAACAAGATCGGTGAAAAGGTGCTGCTGCAGGCCCCCACTGATATTGCCCTTTCCGAGGATTTTCTCTACATCACCGATCAGGGCCTGGATCAGGTCATTATGTTCACCCTGGACGGCAAGTTCCACGATGCCTTCGGCCGCCGGGGAAGTGGCCCCAAAAAATTTAATAATCCCAAGGGGATTTTTGTTCATAAGGGTGTTGTCTATGTGGCCGATAGCGGCAATGATCGCATTCAGGTCTTTGGCCCTGATGGCGTCTATCTCCATTCCATTGACGGCCGGGGCGGTCAGCAGGATGTCCCGTCCTTGCACCGCCTCAGCGCCCCCCGGGATCTGATTATTGACCCGCGCGGCAACCTTGTGGTCATGGATGATGACGGTGTTAAGGCCTATGGTCCCAACGGTATCTTTATAGGTCTGCTGCCCGAGGAGAAAACACCCACCGCTTTGGCCTTGGGCGAGGATGGCTTCTTTGTCTCCGACCGCAAGAGCTACAGCGTCCGCAAGTATAACTTTGACCGCCGGCTTCTGTTTACCTTCGGCACCAAGGGGGAAGGTCGGGCCCAGTTTCTCAGCCTGTCGGCGTTGAGCACGGCCAGCGGCGGTCAGATCTATGTTGCTGACAAGGTTAGGGGCGTGATTCAGGTTTTTCTCACCGAGGAGCAGGGAGGCGTTAGTGCCGCGGCCCTTGCCATCCAGGTGCCACCGCCCCATGCCGTCCATTCCCTCATGACCCTGAGGAGTGGAGGGAAAATTACCAAAACCGCCTGGGATGGCAAGGACACCCTGTATGGCGTCAACGGCCAGAATCTTTTCCGGATCAAAGATGGCAAGGTGAGCAGCATTGAGGTGGCCGGCTGTGCGCCGGTGGCCGTGGCTGTGGACCGCCAGGGCGCCCTGTGGCTCATCGATGGTCTCCAGAAAAGGGTGCTCAAGGCCGATAGCAGTGGTCGGATTGAGCTCGAATTCGGTTCCCAGGGCCGGGGGACGGGGAAGTTTAAAAATCCCACTGATATCGCCGTGTCAGGGGAGGGCTTTGTTTATGTCGCCGACCCGGCCAATAGCTGGGTACAGATCTTCAACCAGGAAGGGTTGTTTTTGAACGTCATCCATCAGGGCGAGCAGGGCGTGGTCATGGACGAACCTGTGGCCCTGGCCCTTAACAGCCACGATAGCCTCCATGTTCTTGATCGGGACTTGAAGAAGGTCTTTGTTTATTCAAGTCAGGGCAAGCTCCTGGCCCAGTTCGGCCAGGCTGGTGATCGGGGCGGGGATTTTGACGACCCTGTCGACCTCTTTGTCACTGATACCGAGATCTTTGTCCTTGATGCCGACACCCATAATATTAAGGTCTTTTCCGAAAGGGGCCAGTTCCTGCGCTCCTTTGGCGCCCAGGGCCAGGGTAAGGGCGATTTCAATGAGCCAACCTCCATTACCCGCTGTGATGATATCTCCTTTTTTGTTACCGATCTGAAAAATGAGTCCATCCAGCATCTGGCCACCCTCTACTCCCCCCAGACTGTCCAGGGTCTTTCCGCCATTGGCGGCATGCGGCAGGTTCAATTAGCCTGGCAGGCCAGCAAGGAGGCCTTTGTCGAGGCGTACCATCTCTACCGGGCCGAAGGTCAGGATGGCCCGTATGACCTGCTGGCCACGGTGAGCCAGGAGCGTTATCTCGACACCGATGTCCAGCCGGGCAAAGCCTACTACTACCGGGTTACGGCCCAGGCTAAGGAGGGCAACCAGAGCAAGGCCAGCAAGGAGGCCTTTTCCATCCCGGAGAAGTTCACCCCGTCTCAGCCCCAGGATTTCCAGGCTAAAGCGGCAGAGTGGCTGGTCGAGCTTTCCTGGCAGGTCAAGGAGGTTGAAAAACCCTTTATCGATCATTTCCTCGTGCTGCGCAAAGAGCTGGGTGAGGAATATAAAGAGGTGGCCCAGGTCACGGCGGCCACCTATACCGATAGCGCTCTGGCTGCCGACACCCTCTATCTTTATAACATCATCGCTGTGGGTGTTGATGAGGACCAGAGCCTGCCTGCCTCTCTGGAGGTCAAGACGAAGCTTGCCCAGAGGAGTCCTCTGGAAATCGATATCGTCCAGGTTCGCAACATTTTCTCCAATACCTATAAGGTCTATGAAGAGACGGGTCTGGGCACGGTCAGGCTCACCAACAACACCGGCGTTGCCATCGGTAATATCAATCTCCTCTTCACCATGAAGGAGTATATGGATTTTCCCTCGGAGCTGAAGGTGGAGGAGCTTGGCTCCGGTGAGAGTGCCGAGCTGGTCCTGACCCCGGTTTTCAACAATAAGATCCTCACCGTCACCGAGGATACCTCAGTGCAGACCGAGCTTGAGGCCTTCTACTACGAGAACAATAAGCGCCATGAGTTCAGCAAGAATGTCGCCATCAATGTCTATGAAAAACATCGGATGATGTGGGACGAACGCCAGCGCTTTGCCACCTTTATTACCCCCAAGGACCCGGTCCTTCTCGAGTTTGTCCGGGCTGCAGTGACTCCGGTGGCCGACGCTGTCGAGCCTCTGCAGCGCGGCGCCGTGGTTTTTACGGCCTGCAGCCGTCTGGGGATCACCTATCTTCCCGACCCGACCAACCCCTATCAGGTGACCTCCGGCGACACGGATTTTGTCGATTATATTCAGTATCCCCGCGAGACTCTGCAGCGTAAATCCGGCGATTGTGATGACCTGGTCGCCCTCTATGCCACCGCCCTGGAGAGTGTCGGTATCCAGACCATGGCTGTCGAGGTGCCGGGCCATATGCTCATGATGTTTGATACCGGCGTGGTCGCCGCCGAGGGCAGCGATACCATGGACGAACTCTTTGTCGTCCATGCCGGTCGCCTGTGGGTGCCGGTGGAAACCACCCTGGTGGGTGCCGATTTTATGAAGGCCTGGCAGCTGGGGAGCCAGACCTATTACCAGGCGGCCAAGGCCGGTAGCCTGTCTGTTATTGATCTGCGCCAGGCCTGGCAGGTGTTCAAGCCCGCCAGTCTGCCCCCTTCTGCCTGGCGCCCCGAGGCCGTCGATCTCGGTGAGCATCTGGCCGCCGAGCTTAAAAAGTTAAAGAAGATCGCCCTCACCCTGCGCTGTCAGCATTATTTTGCCCGCCTCAAAAGAGATCCTGCCGATGTGGCGGCCCAGATTCAGGTCGGCATTCTCTATGGCAAGGCTGGTGAGCTTGAGGCGGCCAAAAAGGCCTTCGGCAAGGTGCTGGCCCTTGACACCAAGAACAGCGATGTTTTGAATAATTTCGGTAATATCTATTTTCTGGAAAAGGATTATCAGGCTGCTGCCAAGATGTATGAGCAGGCTGCGGCCCTGACGCCGGATGACGCCCTCATCCATGTCAACCTGGCCAGGAGTTATTTGCTCAGCGGCCAGCGCGACAAGGCGGTGGCCGCTTTCGCCAGGGCCAAGGAGCTTGACTCCGAGGTGTCGCGGCAATACCGGAGCCTGAGTCTTGAGCTTGTGCCGCCCCTGTAGGCCAGGCGTTATGGCTGCAGGACCTGAGCGTTATTTCCCGGGGGGAACGGCAAATCATCACCCCCTCGCAAAACATGAGGAGATATCATGAAAAAAGCCATAGGAATGCTCATTGTCTGTCTCTGTGTCGCCGTCTTGGCCCAGGCCGAAGAGCCGAAAAAGCAAGCGGACACCATCTGGGAGAAGATTAGAAATAAGATCGAAAAGATCACCCCCAAGCAGAAACCCACGGTCACCACGGCTGTCGGTGGTGTGCGGGGCGCCCCGACTGAGGGACATGAGCTTTACTGGAAGGGCGAAGAAAAGCCGCTTACCATCAGCGCCCAGGAGCTCGATCTCTTTAGCGCCGCCTTGCAGCAGGCCGAATCAGGCGCGGCAAGTGAGGCCACGGCATCTTTCCAAGATTTTCTGGCAAAATTTCCACAAAGTCTCTTGGCGGCTGATGCCGAAAGCGCCCTCCATGAGCTGACCAAGGGCCAGCCAGCGCCCAAGGTTCCTGAGGATTTTTCGCCGCCCGAACTTCCCGGTTTTAAGCTGGGCATGTAAGAGTGCCTAAAGCAGAAAATACCCCTCACCAGCACTTAGGCTGGTGAGGGGTATTTTTTTGTCTGGCTACAACTCATTGCCGCCGCTATCTGTGCTGCGGCAATTCTCCCCTGCCTACCCTCTCTGTAGGTCTGCCGCCCCGCATCGCCACCATGGAAAGTGGCATCATTTTTCGCCGGAAACCGTTGTCACTATTGCCCGGGAGGTTTTGACGGTTTTTACTTTGTTAAGTGGGTGAAATTTAGAATGTTTTTATTGACCTGGTCAGGCGATGACAATAAAGTATAGCGGTTGTTGCAGTTGCTAACGTCTTGATTTTACAAATATATTGCTAGTACTTGTTAGGTTAACAGGTGTTTCGGGGGGTTGGCGGTTTGGGAGATTGGTTGAAGCAGGATATCAGACGACTTGCCTATCTGATTCAATACAACCCCAACACCATTATTCTTACTGATTCCACCGGCAAGGTTGAATATGTCAACGCCGTATTCACCTCCCATACCGGGTACAGTGCCGCCGAGGTGGTCGGGCAGCCAATTTTTGAATTGGGTCTCGATGATTTAAGCTCAAACACCAAGGCCTATACCTGGGAGGATATTGTCGACGGCTATGTCTGGGAAGGCGAGCTGGTCAGCATCAAGAAGGATGGCAGTCATTTCCCGGAGCAGGTTTTTGTTCTGCCCATTACCGATGAGCAGGATGTTGTGACCTCGGTGGCCTTTGTTAAGAGAGACATTACCGAGAGGAAACTCGCCGAACATGGCCTGCTTGATCTTACCGACAGCCTGGAACAGCGGGTGGCGGCGAGAACCAGCGAGCTTGACGCCTCAAACCGAGAGCTGAAGGAGACCTTGGAAAGGTTGCAGCTCATGCAGGACCATCTGGTTGAGACCGAAAAGATGGCCTCCCTGGCCGGGCTCATTGCCGGCGTGGCCCACGAGATCAATACGCCGGTGGGCATAGCCTATACCGCCTCCACCCATCTTCGTCAAAATGCCCGCGATATTGCTGAGAGCTACGGGCGTGGCGACATGAAGCGTAGTGACCTGGAGGAGTTTTTGGATGTCTGCCTGGAGTCCAGTCGGTTGTTGATCTCTAATCTGGACCGGGCCAGTGAACTCATCCGCACCTTTAAGCAGGTGGCCATTGATCAGTCCGGTGAGGGCCAGCGCCGTTTTTATCTGCGTGAGTATATCGCCGAGATTCTTCTCAGCCTACGGCCGGTGTTGAAAAAAACCACCCATGTGGTGGCTGTGGCTGGTGATAAGGACCTGGTATTGCATAGTTTTCCCGGCGCCTTTTCGCAGATTCTCACCAACCTGATCACAAACTCCCTGATCCACGCCTATGAAGAGGGGGAGACGGGCAGGCTGGAGATTGCCTTCCGCAAGGATGATGATCAGCTGTTTTTAACTTTTAGTGATAACGGTAAGGGCATTGCCAAGGAAAATCTCGATCATATTTTTTCACCCTTTTTTACCACCAATAGGGAAAAGGGGGGCAGTGGATTGGGGCTCCACATTGTCTACAATATAGTCAGTCAGAGGTTGCACGGAACCATTAGTTGTGAGAGTGAGCCGGGTGGCGGCACTGTTTTTACCGTCACCCTGCCCCTTAGCGAAGAAGGAGAAAGTTGAAATGAATGCTGATGCCGTAATCTTTGCCGATGAGGATCCGCTGCAGGCCGATGGTTCTCATCGCTTGGCCTATCAGAAGCCGTGGAAGGTCCTTGTCGTTGATGATGAGGAGGAGGTCCACACCATCACCACCCTGGTGCTCCGCCAGTTTCGCTATGATAACAGCCCTTTGCAGTTTCTCCATGCCTATAACGGTGAAGAGGCCAAAAGGCTGATTACCGAACATCCCGATACCGCAGTCATCCTTCTCGATGTGGTCATGGAAAAAGAGGATGCCGGTCTTGAGGTCGTGGAGTTTGTCCGTAAAGAGTTAGGCAACGCCTTTGTCCGTATTATCCTGCGCACCGGTCAACCCGGTCAGGCCCCGGCCGAGAAGATTATCGTTGATTATGACATCAACGATTACAAGGAGAAGACCGAGCTCTCCTCCCAGAAGCTCTTTACGGTAATGCTTTCCTCCCTGCGCACCTATCGTCATATGCTGACCATTGATGCCAATAGGGAAGGGCTGAAGAACATTATTCAGGCCTCGGCCTCCCTCTTCGAGCAACGCTCGGTCAAACTTCTGGCCTCCGGCGTCTTGACCCAGCTCGTCGCCATCCTCGGCATGAGCCCGGATGCCATGGTCTGCCAGATCGCTGATATTTCCCAGGACATTACCCTGGGCAATATCGAGGTGTTGGCCGGTTCCGGCTGCTATGAAAATTTGGTCCAGAGCGCTGTCAGCAGGGAGCTGCCGGCCCATCTGATTAACGACCTCAAAAAGGCCTGGGAGATCAAGAGCTGCCTCTGTCTCGATGACCGTTTTGTCGGCTTTTTCCCCTCAGACTCAGGGGTTGGTGTCCTGCTCTACTGTGAAGGCTGGAATAATCTTGATGACCTGAGTAAATCTCTGGTGGAGGTCTACTGCACCAATGTCCATGCTGCCTTTGAAAATGTCCTGCTTAACCAGGAGATTGAAGATACCCAGAAGGACATTATCTACACCCTCGGTGAGATTGCCGAGGCCAGGTCCCTGGAAACGGGTACCCATGTCAAACGGGTCTCCAGCATCTCCAGGATTCTCGGCAAGAATTTCGGCCTGTCACAAGGCGAAGTAGAGATGCTGCGTCTGGCCGCCCCCATGCATGATATCGGCAAGGTGGCCATTCCCGACGGTATCCTTAACCATCCGGGCAAGCTCAGTGAGGAGGATTTTGCCACCATGCAGAATCATACCGAGATCGGTTCGGTGATGCTCAGCTCATCGCCCCGGGCCATCATGAAGGCGGCAGCCATCATTGCCCTCCAACATCACGAGAAATATAACGGCAGCGGCTATCCTGAAGGCCTCCAGGGTGATGATATTCATATCTTTGCCCGCATTGTCGCTTTGGCTGATGTCTATGACGCCCTCAGTAACGACCGGGTCTACCGTAAGGCCTTTAAGCCTGATGAGGTCCTGGCCTATATCAAGGAGCAGCGCGGCCTGCATTTCGACCCTGCCCTGGTGGACGTCTTTTTTGACAACCTGGAGGATATCAAGAATATCAAGTAGGGCCATGTCCGCCGGCCAGCAGTGCCCCTCTGTTCTCAGAACCCCTGATGTGCTACTATACATTCTAACGGACTGTTTGGGTTTGTTGGTTGGCGAATGACGAAATTGCAGGAGAGTGCATGCATATTGTATGTCCGGAGTGCGGTAAGGACCATGAGGTAGCGGTTGAAAAGTTGCCGGCCGGGAAGTTTAACGCCGTCTGCCGGGGCTGCGCGGCCCGGTTCGTTGTTGAGGTCGGTAGTTGCCCGGCCTGTGCCGCTAAAAATCAGCTCGGCCAGCCCTGCCCCTGCGGCGCAGGACAGGACCGGCAGGATGCTGTCGATGTTGGCCAGGAAAAAGAAGGCCCGGACGCCCCTTCTTCCCATGAAGAGGCTCTTGAGGAGGTCGGTGATGACGACCAGCCCCGGCGGCCCGAATTTGTCCAGGTTCGCGAGGAACATACCCTGCAGTTTACCGGCACCGGTCATGAGTTTTTCCGGATCTGGATCGTTAACCTCTTCTTGACCATTATCACCCTGGGGATCTATGCGGCCTGGGCCAAGGTCCGCACCAGGCAATATTTTTACAGCCACACCTCCTGTGCCAGTGAGCCCTTTGACTACCTGGCCGACCCCATGATCATCCTGCGCGGCAATCTCATTATCGGCGGCGGCTTTGTCGTCTACTCGCTCTCCAATGCCTTTTCACCGCTGATCAGCTCGGTGATCGCCATGATCTTCGGTCTGCTCTTCCCCTATCTGGTCTTTAAGTCCCTGCGCTTTTTCGCCCGCAACTCAGCCTACCGGAATATCCGTTTTCATTTTCTGGGAAGTGTTGAGGAGAGCTATATAACCTACCTGCTGCTACCCATACTCATTCCTTTCACCCTGGGCCTGATTGTTCCCTACTGGGCCTATCGCCGCAAAAAATATTTTTTCGAAAATTTTGCCTTTGGCAACCGGCGTAATACCTTCACCGGTATGCCGGGAGACATCTACAAGATCTATATCAAGGCCCTTGTCATGGTTGTGCTGCCGGTGGTCGTGATCGTTACCCTGATTGCTGTTATCGGTGGCATGTCCATGGGGATGGGAGCCTCCTCCAAGGAAGGCATGACGGCAGGCGTTGTCGGCCTCATGGTCATGGCCTATGCCGGCTTTTTTCTGGCCTCTATCTTTGCCCAGCAATACATCTATGCCAAGGTCACCAACTACTGCTGGCAATACTCATCTCTGGGGGCGGTGAAGTTCCGCTCTTCCTTAGATGCCGGCCGTTTAATGTGGATCAGGATGACCAATATCATGGCACTTATCTTTTCCGCCGGTCTCCTCTATCCCTGGACCAAGGTACGCTACAGCAGGTATATCTTTGAAAATCTCACCGTCATTACCTACCAGGGCCTTGATGATTTTACCGCCGGCGAGCAGGATAGTGAAGACGCCCTGGGTGAGGCGGCCATGGATTTCTTTGATTTTGAGGTGGGCCTCTAGTGGCTGGGGATGGCCAGCGCTGCGAGTTTGTTGGCATCTATTTTGACGGTAGAAGTTCCCGGTCCCACGAGGTGACATGTGTCATTGCCCATTGCCGGTTGGCCATGAGCAATGAGGCCGGGGAGCAACTCCTTAACATCCCTCTGGAGCAAAGCGTCTTAACCCCACCCCTAGGCACGAGCCGCCGGTTTTTGAAATTTGTCGGTGGTGGGCGCTTGCAGGTGGATAACCCGGAAGTCCTGACTTTTCTTGAGGAGCACCTGCGCTCTCATCTCGGTCTGCAGTTTGTTCATCTCATTGAGAGCCATTGGCGGTTGGTTGCCGCCTGTGTGGCCGGACTGGTCGTCTGCGTCTGGGCCTTCATGGTGTTTGCCATTCCCCAGTTTGCCCAAAAGGTGGCCATGGCAACTCCTGCCGGCCTCATGGACAGGATCAGCGATGACACCCTGGAGTTTCTTGATAAGCGATTTTTTACCCAATCTGGCCTGGATAAAGGCCGGCAGGATGAGCTGCGGCAGATATTTGTAAAAATCTGTGGGGATTTCCTCCCCAACCAGGACTGCACCCTTATTTTCCGCCAGGGCGGTGATATCGGCGCCAATGCCTTTGCCCTGCCCTCAGGCCTGGTCATTGTCACGGATGAGCTTGTTGATTTTGCCAAAAGCAATGACGAGATCGAAGGCATCCTGGCCCACGAACTCGTCCATGTCAAGGAGCGCCACGGCCTGCGCCATGTCTTACAGCAGGCCGGGGTCTTCATGGTCATTTCCACCCTGCTGGGCGACATGGCCTCCTTGACCTCCCTGGGTTCCACCCTGCCGATGATGCTGGTCGAGTCTGGCTATTCCCGGAAGTTCGAACAGGAGGCCGACGCCAAGGCCTGCCGTTATTTTCTCGACCGTGACCGCAGCATTGAGCCCTACAAGGAGGTGCTCTATCGCCTCACCAAGGATCGCCACATCCCAGCCGTCGCTGCCTTCCTCGCCAGTCATCCCGACCCCGACAGGCGGCGAAAGGCTATTGAGGAGTGTGAGCGTCGCGATAGGGAGGAGTAAGAGCCAGGGAGAAGTTGGGTTCTGAAGCTGTCAGGCCATGGCGGCAACTGACCACAAAAAAAGGGCGCGGCATACTTGCCGCGCCCTTTTTTTGTGTGGTGGAGGGTATGAGCTTACTTGGGGGTGGAACCTTTTTCCAGTTCTAAAGGTTCGATGTCGACAACGGGGCCGAGGGGCTCGTCAAGGGGGTCATCTAAGGAGAAGAGCATGTCGCCATCTAGGTCGGGCATGGTGAGGTCAAGATCATCAAGCTCATCCGTGGCAAATTGCGAGGAAATCTTTTCCTGGACTGATTCCTTGGGCTCTTCGGGGCTTGCTGGCTGCTCGACCAGGCCGTCATCGCCGATTTCGGAGAGGTCGATCTTTTCATAGAGATCAGCCAGGTCATCGTCCACAGGCTCGTCAGGCACCTCACTGAACATCTGTTCGCTGCTTTCTATCCGGGGCTCCTCAATGGCGGGTGCTGGTTGTTCGGCCACCACGTTGTTGGAATTGCCAATGTCGCCGATGATGGAGGGCTGCGGCGCAGCTTTTGGTTCCGGGGCCTTGTAGCCACCAGCGGCCGTCTCGATGTCGGGGTATTGGCTGTCCATGCGCTCCATGTGGGACATGAGAAAGGCTTGCAGTTCATCTTTCAGCTTCTGTTTTTCCAGGAGAAGAGAGCTTATCTGCTCCTTGAGAGCAGTCACCTGCTCTTTGGCCTCATCGATCATGGCCGCTGCGTCCAGGCGGGCATTTTCCTTGAGAACACGGGCCTCCTGCTGGGCCTTGGCCTGCATCTCATCGGCAATAGTCTGGGCCGAGATGATGGCGTTTTTAAAGGTGCGCTCCTGGGACTGGATTTGGTCCCGCTCCCCCTCGATGGCGGCCATCGAATCTTTTAATTTTTCATTTTCCTTAACCAGAACGAGGTAGTTCTCGGCGACCTTTTCCAGAAAGGCGTCAACCTCATCGACATCAAAGCCGCGGAAGCGCACATGAAACTGCTGGTTCTGGATGTTTTCGGGGGTAAGTAGCATGGTTGTCATCTCCTTCATCTCCAAGTGGTGATTGGCGGTGTGCTCAACCGACTGCGGAGGCTATGTAATAGAGAGTCTTAACGAGAAAATCCTGCAGAAAAATAATAACCAGCATAACCAGTAAGGGCGAAAAATCGATGCCGGAGGTGTAGGTAAAGGGCAGGGCCCTGCGGACCCGGTAGAGAACGGGCTCGGTGACATTGTGGAGAAAGCGGACAATGGGGTTGTAGGGGTCCGGGCTTACCCAGGAAATAATGGCCCGGGCCAGCAAAATGATCATGTAGGCGTTGAGGACGAAGTTAACCAGACCGGCAACAGCTTGTAAGAAAATCTTGATAATAGCCATAGGTCAGTGAAGATGAGGTTGATGGTCCCGGCAGTCTAGAGGCCGGCCTGCTTCATAAGTTGACTGGCAATGACGCGGATGGCCTTTGCCGCCCGGCAATCAGGGGCCGCAACCAGGAATGGTTTCTGGCAGCGAATGGCCTGGATCACCTGGTTGTCCTTGGGCAACGGACCTAAATAAGAGGCGGTCTCCTGCAAGAATTGTTTAAGCACGGTGGCCATATTGGTAAAGGTTGTCAGGCCCTCTGCTTTACTTTTAACATTGTTTACAACGAGTTGAAACCCCTTTTTGCCGTGGCGCGAGGCGAGAACCTTCATCAGGGCATAGCCGTCGGTAAGGGATGTCGGGTCCGGCGTGAGGATGATGATGTTGGCCTGGGCCCACTGGTTGAACCAAAGCACAGAGTCGCCGATGCCGGCGGCAGTATCAACGAGAACCAGGTCAAAATCCTGGATCATCTTGTCGAGAACCGTGGTGAGGGAGAGCTGGCCCTCATGGTTTAGGCCCGCCATCTCAGGGACACCGGAACTGGCCGGCAGGACAAAGAGGTTCTTTTGCACCTCCATCAGGATGGAGGCGGGATCACGGCCCTCCTCCACAGTTTCGCGGATGGTATGGTTGACCTGGAGGCCGAGGACAACATCGACATTGCCAAGGCCCAGGTCACCGTCGATGAGCAGGACCTTAGCGCCTTTGTCAGCCAAAGCTGTGGCCATATTCACGGAAAAGGTGGTTTTGCCTACGCCGCCTTTGCCGCTGCTGATGCAGAGAATGGGGGGTGTTTTTTTTGCGGTGCTCATTGGGGTTAACCGGTAAGAAATTTAAAGAGCTGGGCCCGTTCTTCGACGCTGACCTGGCAATCGATAACGCTGTCACTTGCAGTCGGACTATGTACTGGTTGCTGCCCTGGCGGTTCCGGTGGCATCTCGGTGGCCTGCAGTTCGGCAGCCCTTTTTTCCAGCAGGGTGCATTGCTCGGCAACAGCAAGTCCGGCAGGGAAGAGGAGTAGGCCCTTGTTGTCTGGAAGGGGATGGGCCTGAACGCCATGATCTTCAGCGGCGGGCAGAATGGACTCAAGAAACTGTGGTGGGAGTGTCGCCATGAGAGGATGTGTGCAGAGTTAGTAAAAAAGGGCGAGAGCTGCCCCAATAAGGGGCATCAGGCCACACCTTTTGACTGCCTGTCAGGCCACCCGGGAGCCGGCGGCAACCTCGGCGGCAACAGTGGCCAGTACCAGGCGGTCGCCATCCTTGGCCGCCAACACCATGCCCTGGGAGGTGACGCCCATCAGTTTGGCGGGTTCGAGGTTGGCGACGATAATGACCCGTCGACCCGGTAGATCTTCAGGCTGGTAAAATTCGGCGATACCGGCGACGATGGTCCGTTCTTCCGGCGCCCTGACCGTGAGTTTGAGCAACCGGTCAGATTTTTTAACTTTTTCGGCGGCAACAATCTCAGCCACCCGCAGCTCCACCTTGCCGAAGTCTTCAAAGGTGATAACCCCTTCAAGATCTTCAGGCTTGTCCTTGCCGGCCTTGGCCTTCTTTGGTGCGGCCTGTTGTTTACCGCTCTTTTTCTTGTCCATGCGGGGGAAAAGTGGTTCAGGCTTGGTGATGGCCGTACCGGGCGCCAGGCGGCCCCACTGGGCAAGGGTGGCCAAATCGTCCTTATTGTCAACGCCCAGGCCGGCCCGCATCTTGGCGGCAGCGCTGGGCATTACCGGTTCTATGGTCAGGGCGATAATCCGCAGGGTCTCCAGGAGGTAATAAAACACCGTGCCCAGATGCGGCTTTTGGTCGTCATCCTTGACCATATCCCAGGGGGCATTCTCAACGATGTACTTGTTGGCCTTGCTCACCACCTCCCAGACGGCCTGCAGGGCCAGATGAAAACGGAAGTCGGTCATCTCTGTGGTGTAGGTGGCAACCATGGCGGTACAGGCCTCGGCCAGGGCGGTGTCGATCTCTCGGGGTGTGCCCGGGGCCGGGACCTTACCGTCGACAAATTTGCCCACCATGGTCAGCGACCGGGAAAAGAGATTTCCCAGATCATTGGCCAGGTCGGAATTCTGGCGGGCGACAACGGCCTCGGCCGAGAACGAGGAGTCAAGGCCAAAGGACATGTCGCGCAGCAGGAAGTAGCGCACCACGTCAACGCCGAACTGATCCACCATTTCAGCGGGCCGCACGACATTCCCCA
>JBFFIS010000013.1:0-16626 GCA_041556375.1 Desulfurivibrionaceae bacterium
AGAACCTCATCCTGCCTGAGCAGGATGAGGTTAAGCAATACTTCCTTGTACATGTTTGACTAAAAATAAGACATGAATAGCCGTACCCCTAGTTACGGGCAGCGCCCTTAACCTTCCGAGGATCGCCCTTATAACCGAGGGCCTTCCAGTCAAGGCGGCCTTTGTTGCCATGGCAGTCATTACACTTCAAGGCTTCTTGCTTGGAGGATACCATGTGGTTGATCGGCCAGTAGGTTTCGGTGGCAGCAAAACCATACTCGCCGCTAAAGGGCAGACCTGAAGCCTTCATACCGGCCTCAGAGGCCTTGACCCAATCAAAGGTCGTCCAGTAAGCTTCTTTGTCGCCCTTGAAACCAAAGACCTTGGCGGTAATGAAGATATTATTCTTAGCATCGTAGATCTGCTTACCGGTATGGAGTTTAAACGGCATAATCTTGGCATTTTTGTCGTTGATATCGCCAAGGGGGTAGTTGAGCTTGGTAACCTTGGTGGCGTCCATCTTCTCACCAAGTTGATGGGAACCAGCCGAACCGTTATACCAGCGATACTCAGGGGTAACATTCTGCTCATAGGTGAAACGGCCTTTCTTGTCGATAAACACCTTATGGCCATGCTCATCCTTCTCCACCGGCTTGCCTTTGCCGGCCTCAGACCAATCCCAGCTCATCTTGGTGGCAAACTTCTTGGCAAAGGTGGGGATATGACAGGTCTGACAAGCAACACTGGCAGTATGCTTATTGATCGTTTTGTTCTTATGGTCACCATCATGACAGTTCTCACAATTTACCGGGGTGTTACCCATGGGTGAAACAATGAGAGAATTACCAGCAATCTTATGCTCACTGGTCTGATGACATTCCTGGCAGCTGAAGTTGTTGCCATCTGCGGCCATATGGATATCAATGGCCTTGCTCGGCTTAATCAACGACATGTCGATATCGCCATGCTTGACATTGTTACCGCCGCCGCCGTTGGCATGACAATGGAGGCAATCATCACGGGTGGGGACGCTGGCGCTTTGCGCGACTTTCACCAGGTCGACAGGGTTTTCATCAAACTTCTTTTTGCCGGTATATCCAGGAGGCATACCAGCTCCAGCGGGAGCGCCTTTGGCCTTGAAATAGGTGCCAGTGCCATCATGACAGACCAGACAGTCAACCCGGGACTCATCGGTGAAGTCAAAATTAGCGTCCTTCCAGCCGTAACCTACATGGCAGCTTGTACAACGCGGCCAGTTACCGTTGATGGACACACAAAAGTTATTCAAGGCATTCTTCTTGCCCCTTTTCACCTTCTTGTCATCAATCTCCTGCTCAAGCTCCCAGGTCCAATGGCTGGTTGCCATCATCTGCTTGGAGGCATCCTCATGACACTCGAGACATTTCTTGGTCACATCCATAGGTGTGGCAAAGGGGCCGGTGATCGCATGGTGATCATTGGCGGTTGCCATGGACGCCCCGGCAAAAAGTGCCAAAGCCGCCGTGGAAAAAATCATAAACTTTTTCATACATCTCTCTCCCAAGATAAACATTCTCCTTAAGCCGGCTGGCACGACTCAAGGAATTTTTCATTCAATTTCCCGCTTCATAACGGTGTAAACCTAATCGGCCCACCTTGTGCCCTGCTACAACAGGTAAGGAGTGCCGACACCAGCAACACAGATTGGATAGCAGAAAACGTGCCATCAACGCAACATACTGATATCACGTCATCAGGCATCCAGCAAGGTGTTCAATGTTAACGTAATTATTAACAAAACCGCAAACAGTGTTAACCAAAATTAACGTTAGCATTTTGTTAACAATTGTTTTATTTATTCGCCTCCACCAGAGATAATTACGAAACACCTCGGAGATTTTCATGCCCCAACATGCCGTTTTTGAAGATTACTTCTGCAACAACTGGAAAGATGTTATCGACAAAATGACCGAGGGGCTGATGCTCGTTGACACCACCGGCAAAATTCTCTTTGTCAACGCCGCCATGGCAGAGCTCCTCCTCTATAGCCGAGACGAACTAGTCGGCCAGCGGTGCGACTTCCTCGAATGTGACAGCTGTGCCGATCAACGCCAAAAGCAGGGCAACAAACATTGCGCCCTGTTCAGAAAAGGCGACGTTCGCAACCTCAAATGCAGCTTCAAACGCAAGGATGGCAAAAGGATCAAGGTCCTCAAAAACGCCACAGTCCTCACCGACTCAAGCGGCAAGGTGGTGGCAGGTGTTGAGAACCTCACCGACCTCACTGCCCTGGTCAACCAGGAGCGGGTCATCACCGACCTCCGCAATCATATTGCCAAGGACGATGGCTTCCACGGCATTGTCGGCACAAGCCAGGCCATGGCCCAGATCTTTGCCCTCATCGAGAGTGCGGCCCAATCTGATGCGCCGGTGGTGATCTATGGCGAAAGCGGCACTGGCAAGGAACTGGTGGCCAGTGCCATCCACACATTGAGTAAGAGAAAAGAAGCGCCTCTCGTTAAGGTAAACTGCGCGGCCCTTAATGAGAACCTGCTGGAGAGTGAGCTGTTTGGTCATACCAAGGGGGCCTTTACCGGAGCGGACCGCACCAGGGTGGGCCGGTTTGAGGCGGCCAACAACGGTGTTATCTTTCTCGATGAGATTGGCGACCTGCCCCTTGCCACCCAGACCAAGCTGCTGCGCGTTCTCCAGGAACAGGAGATTGAAAGGGTGGGCGATCACAATCCTATCGCCATTGATGTGCGGATCATTGCCGCCACCAACAAAGACCTGGGCAAACTGATGAGCGAAGAAAAATTTCGCGACGACCTCTACTACCGCATCGGCGTAATCCCCATCGTCCTCCCCCCCTTACGGGATCGCCAGGAAGATGTGCCCCTGCTCATTGAGTTCTTTCTTGATCGGGCCCGCCTCAAAACAGGCAAGGACATTAGCGTCATCAATAAGGAAGCCCTGAACCTCATGGCAACCTACAGCTGGCCGGGCAATATTCGTGAACTTATCAATGTAATTGAGTATGCCTTTGTTATCTGCCCCGGCGGCGTCATCACCCCGGAGCACCTGCCTGTCCACTTCACCAATACTGATGCCAGGCCTGCCAGCTCCGGCAACTTCGGCAAAAGAGCAAGCAGCGACCGACGCCAACTGCTGCTCGACACCCTGAAACAGACGGGGGGCAACAAGTCCGAGGCTGCTCGCCTCCTTGGCATAAGCCGGGTGACACTCTGGAAGCAGCTGAAAAAATACGAAATTACCGTGGGCAAGGCAATTCGCTGAGCGTCTCCCAGAGGATGACTAAAGGGATTTACAGATGGTGGAATGGCTACTTCGTCATACCAGCGGCCTCCTCGACTGGCTCCTCGTTTTTATCTGTGTGGCGGGGCTGGTCTTTGGCTGTCAATTCATGATCAATTTCTTGAAAGATGCTGACTGCCAGGAAGACGACTAGCAGGATGGAGCCCTACAAAACCAAAAAGCAATCCCAGCAGCCAGCCCATTCGTTCAACCTGAAGTACGATCGTCCACCAGCCATTCGGCGCAAAAGCCGGTCAGCACAGCGACCTTGAAATCCTTCTGTTTTTGCCCTGTCATTCTTCTCCTAGCCTTTTTTAACACTGTGCTTGGCCATCTTATAACGCAGCACCCGTTCGCTGATACCCAGGGCCTCGGCGGCTCTGGTCTGCACCCAGTCGTGCTGGCTCAAGGCCTCTAGAATCATCTGGCGCTCAACCTCGCCAAGGCGCGAGCCGAGATCGCCCTCGCCTGCGGCCTGACTCAAACGAATTTCCCGGGGTAGGTCGGAAGGCATTATCTTTGTGGAGCGTGTCAGGGCAACCACCCGCTGGATAAGATGCTCAAGCTCCCTGATATTGCCGGGGAAGGAGTATTTTACCAGGGCATCAAGGGCAGCCCGGCTGATAGTCACCGGCTCGAAAGCATACTTTTGCAGGAAAAAATCCACCAGGGCTGGGATGTCTTCCTTACGTTGTCGCAAAGGCGGAATCTCAAGCTCTAGCACGTTAAGGCGATAAAAAAGATCCTCGCGGAACTTACCCTCTGCCACCATCTTCTTCAAATCCCGGTTGGTGGCAGCCACCACCCGGACATCCACCTCGATATCCTGCTCGCTGCCCACCCTGCTGATCCTGTTTTCCTGGAGGGCGCGCAGCAGTTTGGCCTGCAGGTTCAGAGGCAACTCCCCCACTTCATCAAGAAAGAGAGTGCCGTTTTGAGCCAATTCAAAACGGCCCTTACGCCTGCTGTCTGCCCCGGTAAAGGCCCCCTTTTCATGGCCAAAGAGTTCCGACTCAAAGAGGTTTTCAGGCACGGCCGCACAGTTGAGCTCAACAAAGGGGGCCGCCTGCCTGGGGCTCAAACTGTGAAGAAGGCGGCCAACAAGCTCCTTGCCGGTACCGGTCTCGCCCCGGACAAGAACGGTCCAGGGTGTCCGCGCCATACGGCGCACCAGCGACAGCAGCTCCTTCATGGCCGGGCTGTCACCGATAACCTGCAGGGGCAAGTCCAGCTCTTCGAGAACAGCGCTAATCTCGCCGGCATCCTCCTCGACGGCAAGCTGAGAGGCGATGTCTTCAATCTTGTCACGCAGGAGGCGGAGATCAACCGGTTTCTCGAGGAAATCATCAGCCCCCAAACGCATGACCCTTACCGCCGTATCCACACTGGCATAGGCCGTGATCATAATGGCGCGGACCAGGGGATTTTTCTTCTTCAATAAGGCGAGAAGCTCGTCACCGCTCATGCCCTCCATCTTCTGATCCAAGAGGACCAGATCTACAGCAGCAGTGTCAAAAATGACCAAGGCCTCCTCGCCAGAGGCAGCGCTGAGAACCTGGTACCCTTGTTTTTCAAGAAAGCCACCCAGCATCTGACGCTGCATCTCTTCATCATCAACAATGAGAATATTCATCTCTGTCCTCTGTAAAAGGCATGCCTGGCCTCCCATTTAAAACTGTTATTTCAAAAAAGATGGCGGCAAGCCACTTTCAATTTGAACTTAATGATTTTTTTTAGCTATACTTGAAAAAGGGTAAAAATACCCAGCCTCGAACAATCCTCACCCTTCAGTACAATATCTTTTTTCCTTAAAAAGTTTAACGATGAAGTCCAGGAGAACAGTCTTATGGCGTATGAATCCCTCAATTTCCAGGATGACGCTGAATCCCTTATCCAAGAAGCAGAACAACACCTACTTGCCCTGGAGAAAAACCCAAGCGAACACGACCTCCTCTGTAGCTGCGCTAACGCCCTGCGCACCATTCGGGGGGTGGCAAACCTTTTCAACCTCGACAATATTACCCGCCTGACCGCCCTGGCGGCGGACGGCCTGGACACCTCCTGCAAACTCAAAAAACCGGCCGACGACAAACTTATCAACTCCATCCTTGAGCTTCTTGACCATCTGGGCCAGACCGGCATCAATGACCTTGAAGATCGGGCCACCCATAATCTCACCGCCACCCTGACCCCTTTTGCCTCGCAAGCCTTACGTGATCTCGCCCCCAATCGAGCCCCGTCTGACACGAAAATTCTGATTGTCGACGATGAGTCCGTAAACCGGGTTTTACTGGAAGAATTCGTCAAATCCTTTAACAAGGATATTCAGATCACCTCTGTGGATTCGGCCGCCGAAGCAATCTTTTACTATCTCACCGAAGACTTTGACCTCGTCTTTCTCGACATCATGATGCCCGACGTTGACGGCAACCATTTCATCTCCATTGTTGAGAAAAACAGAAAAGAGCATAATATTGTCGGTGATGCCAATATTGTCGTGCAAACGGCCGTCCAATCCCTGGAAGAACTCCTCGCCATTGTCCTCAAAGACTCCATCCTCGAAGTCATCCGCAAACCAATCCAGAGAGAACGTATCTGCACCTGTATCGAGCGCTACTGCCCGGCGTTTCGCACGTAATCTAGCTCTCCCTGCCTAACTCGGCCTGAGCAGCCACCGGCAGCCAAACCCGCACCTGCAGCACCCCTTTACTCACCTCCTCAAAAATGAGGGTACCCTGGTGGGATTCGACAATCTTGGCACAGACGGCAAGCCCCAGACCACTGCCCCTGGTTTTGCCGGTAAAGTAGGGCTCTGCCAATCTCGCCACATCCTCAGACTTAACAAAGCCGCCATTGTCAAAGCTCACCAGAAGGCCGCCCTCCTGCCGGCTGCTGACAATTTTCAACCAGCCCCCATGCGGCTGGGCCTCAATGGCATTTTTGATAATATTATCAAAAAGTTGGCCAAGAAGCCCGGCATCGGCCAACATTTCCCCCTGAAAACCGGGAGTAAAGTCGACCTTAATATTTTCCTTGGCACACTGAGGCTGACGTAGGAGAAGCTGTTGGGCCAGCAGCTTATCGACCTCAACCGGTGCGAAGCTGGGTTTAACAGGCCGGGAGTAGCGCAGCAGCCCCTCAACAATGATATTGGTCCTCTGCATTGCCGTATCCATGGCCGCCAACAACTCTTTGTGTTCGGCATCGAGCGTGGCCTCCAGGTCAATTCTCTGCAACCCAAGACCAATGGCATTCAAGGGGTTACGGACCTCATGGGCGATGGTGGCTGCCGCCCGGCCTAAGGCGGCATCCTCCTGCTCCCGGGCAAGCTCTCTTTCATAGCGAGTTATTTCGGCGATATGATGCTGCTGTAAACGATAGAGAATAAAGGTCAGCAGCAAACCAAAGCCGGCAAAGAAGGAGGCATAGAGAATAAACGTCTGCCAGATCCGCCTGAGCCGTTGCCGATAGCCCCTGGTATCAAAACCTATCACCACTTCCTGACCTTGGATATCCATCCTTTCAACCACCACCTCCGGACCAAGCGAGCTGTAGTCGCGGCCCGGTTCGACAAGCTTGAGAAAGGCGATTTCCGGGGACGAGGCCAAAAAGCTGAGAATGGAGGTAAGGGCGAACTGTTCCTGCAGTTTCTGCAGTTGCCTGTCTGGATAGCCGATGAGCACACAGCCCCCCTGGGGCCGCGGCCAGGAATGGAGATAAAGCCCCGCCTCTTTGATCAACAAATCACCCTGACTGCGGCAATCCTGTTGGGCTGGCAGCCATCCTGCGGGCCCACTGACCCGGTCGTGGCCTGGACCGACGATAGCAACCCCCACCAAGCCGTTTTCATCGGCAAAACTGGCCAGCTCCTGATCATAAAAGGGCTCTACCTGGTGGAGAAAATTAAGAAAGCGGGCGGTATTACTAAGAAACAGCAGAATGGTGTCATTAAGGGCATCTTCGGCAAGGGAGCCGAGCTCAGTTTGCCGGTCAACGGCATGAAGGACCATTTGCCGGCTATCACGAAGATGGCTTTGCAGTGTCTGGCGCAGATAATAAACCTGGCCGAGGGAGTAGAGTACAACCGCAACCGTTACCAGGCCAAAGGCGACCAGGTTGACCTTCCAGGACCAGGCCTTGCTGGCCGGCCTCGTGTTATTCATCCATCTCTCCGCCCATTTGGCGCATCATCTGCCGCCTGTGGTGATGAAAGCGGGAGCGCACGCCGGTGGGGTCATGACCACCCCGGCGGCGGCAGGGGAAAACGTCTTCAGCCTCAAAAATCTCCTTGCTCCCCTGGGCATACTCCCCCCGGGCATAGACCTGATCCCCAGTAACCAGGCAGCGCGGAAACCAGGCGGCCCTGACCAGGACACGCGGAGTGTTTTGACTATCAACAGCCTTCTTACCATTTTCCATACGGCACTGGCCATTTGCCGAAAGAGTGATTTCAAGCTCCCCACCCTGGCGATCAATACGCACTACCGTCCCCTGGAGATACTCGGCCATAACCGGCGAAGTCCAAACAATAAGGGCAAGGCTGAGGATGAAGAAAATTGAAAGTCTCATCGGCGATCAAATAAAGACTGAAATGAGTAAAAGGCGCTAGAGGTCGACGCCGAACTTGTTGTTGCAAAGGACCAAGAGGGAAGGCCTTGAGAACCTTGCCCTCCTGGCTTTAAAACGGAAGAAGATAAAATATACTACTTGGCTGGCGCAGTGCCCTTGGCGTTGTCTGGATGGTGGTCGCAGATGCCGTCACCGTCCTTATCGACAAAGCCACCGCGGCCTGGGCCGTAGCCCATCTGTTTCCCTCTGCCACCGGGACCATAACAGTTGCGGTAGTGGCCGCCACAAGGGCCGCGGCCCTGACCGGGACCATAACAGGGGGCGTTACCGTCTCCCTGTTGGTTCATCTGCTGCCGGCCTGCACCAGGCACCGGGCCGGTACCGTCACCACCAGCAGCGCCGGCAATGGGCATGCTCAACAATGCCACCAAGGCAATAGCTGCTGCACCAGCAGCAATTTTAGATAAAGTGTTCATAACGATCCTCCTTACGTAAACAAATGATAATCTAAGTCCCCTTCATTTTCCAGTAAAGCACCGGAGGAGAAGGACCCGTGGTTGTTACCATTCACTAATTGCAGCGGCTGTGCCACAGGAGGAATTTATATTTATTTTCTGCGAAGAACTCCTTAACGCCTTGAATTATTAGCATAAAAATCAACCACCAGCTCTCCACAACAGGAAAAAACAAACCCTGAAACAGACCCTGACCTTCGACAATTCAGCGCCTGTCATCGACAATAATGTCGAATGCTGCCGTCTTGACAGAGCTCCGCCCCTCAGCTATACAACGAAGGCCCTCATCAAGGAGACACCATGCCGACCAAACGTCCCAACATCCTTTTTCTCTGTACAGGGAACTCCTGCCGTAGCCAGATGGCTGAAGGCTGGACACGCTTTCTCTGGCCGGATCATTTCCAGGCCTTTTCGGCCGGGGTGGAAAGCCATGGTCTGAACCCCATGGCCGTTAAAGTCATGGCCGAAAGGGGGGTGGATATCAGCAAACACCACTCTAAACTTCTGAGCGAGCTTGACCACATATCCTTTGATCTGGTGATTACAGTCTGCGATCACGCAGCCGAGGCCTGCCCTCTCTTTCCAGGAACAGCCCGAGTCGTCCATCACCAGTTCCCCGATCCTCCCCGTCTGGCCCAGGCCAAAAATGCTGAGGACAGCCTGGCCATTTATGGCCAGGTATGCGACGAAATAAAAGCCTTCATCGCCCATCTTCCTGATCTTCTTTCCCCTCCCCAGTAAGTTCTAGCAAGGCCCTGTCGTGGCTGGCCGTTAACAGCAGCTGGCCGCCAACAGCGCCCACCAAGGCCAGAAACATATCCCAATGGGTATCCCAGACATCGCCCTGGCTGCCCAAAAAATCCTGGCTCATGCTGTTATCAACAAGTGCCACCCACCATTCGATCAGCTCATACAAGGCACTGAAGGCCAAACAGATGCAAAGAACGATAAAAAAAAGCCATTTCCCCGGCACCAGTGGCGAGCGGCGCAGCAGAATCTCGCGGCTCAGGATAGCGGGAATACAGCCCTGGGCCAGATGACCAAGGCGGTCATAATGGTTGCGGCTCAAATCGAACATTTCCTGGAGCCAAAAACCCAGAGGCACCCGGGCATAGGCATAATGGGCTCCGACAATGAGAATCAGGGCATGGATGGCGAGCAAGCGATAGAGGAGCATGGTGAGGGGAAAAGAGCGGTAGCTCGCAAGGAGCAGAGCGACACCGATTATCACCGGCAAAACCTCCAAAAACCAAATTTGGAAGCTATAGGGCTTTATTGCCGACAGCATGAAGGCGAGGACCACAGCAGCAAACAGGAGGGCAGGCTCCCAACATCGCCAAAAGGCATTTTTACCTGGCTGGCGAGAGACCGTTATCATCTATCCATACCCTCATTTTTTATGAGCTCATTGTGTCGGACAATCTCCAGACAGGGGCGAGATAAGAGCTCTTCGTTTTTCTGCGGCCACGCCTCTACCTAATCTTAGTTGATAGGATGAATGAAGTGCAAAATTTCTTAGCATTCCTCTTGACCAGCAACTGTCTTACGTGACCGGGCGCTGTCCCCTATGCAAGACAGTTGCTGGTTACTCCATCGTCAGAAAATGACGGGGAAGACCCTCGCCTCACCACTACCTCTCAATAAAAGCCTTCTAATACCGGGACATTAACAATTCCCCACCGCGTGGCTTTAATTTTGCTTATTAAACAAATTGAGGAGAATTTTCAAAACACATTGACTTGCTGTTTTGAAAATTATCAGTGTGACAACAAAAGGTTAGCCACCGCTGAGAGCTAACGGCAAAGGGAGAGCAACCTCCGGTTTTGGTCATTTACCCCAATGAATTTGGCGAATTGACCAAAGAGAGACGACAACACCCATGAAAGCCCCCCAAGAGCTACCTGGAATAGCCGACAAAATTTCCCCGATGAGTTTATGAAAAAAAAAGATGAGCGCCGCCACTTTACCAGAATGCCCTTCAACCTCAGCTTAAGACTCCGCGAAAGCCAGAGCAACCTCACCTTCCCAGCAATAAGTACAGACATCCATGCCTCCGGTATCCAGATTGAAACCGATGCCCCCATTTTCCCCGATATGGACATTGAAATCTGGCCGGAAGATTACGGCCTTGATGCCCATTATGCCCATGGCGAAATTTGCTGGGTCAAGCCACCAACGAACGGCAACAGAAAAAATCGCTGCGGCATCAGCTTTAAACGCCAGATTGACTGGCCCATCCCCCTGCCGGTTTTGACAAAAAGATACTCCACCTATAAGGGCGAAATCGCACCGCCGAAATTCATTCTCGACAGTATTGTTGACGGCATTTTCACCGTCGACCAAAACAAACGTATCACCTCCTTTAACAAGGCGGCCGAACTGCTGACCGGCTGGGCAGAGAAAGACGCCTTAGGCAAAACATGCAGCGAAGTGTTCAAATCAAACTGTTGCGATACCAACTGCGTTTTGGCGGAAAGCGTCCGGAGCCAGCGAGCTGTTGAAAACCGCACCGTTTTCATCACCCATGCCAACGGCAAACGAATCGGGGCGACGATCAGTGCCACCCCTCTCTTTGACGAAGACAACAACGTCGTCGGCGGCGTCCAGGTGTTTCGCGGTGTCCAAGCGCTGCTCGACCGTGCCGTCATTCTTGACAATATCAGTGACGGCGTCTTCACCGTTGACACCGATTGGAAGGTAACTTCCTTTAACAGGGCCGCCGAGCAGATTACCGGGCGGTCAAGCGCTGAGGTGATCGGCAGGCCCTGCCATGAAGTTTTCCAGGCCAGTATCTGCGGCAAATCCTGTGCCATAGCCGCCAGCGTCAACAGCGGCAAGCCAGACAAAAACCGCTGTATTCATATTAAAAACGTCGATGGTGTTAAGGTGCCCATCAGCATCAGTGCCGCTCCCATGTACGATAGCGCCGGCAACCTCATTGGCGGCGTTGAAACCTTCAGGGACCTGCGCCCCTCAACCGCTCTCCAGACCCATCAGTACAAACAGCGGCGTATCGGTGATATTATCACCAAGAGCCCGGCCATGAACCTGGTCTTTGATCTTCTTCCGGACATTGCCGAAAAAGAGCAAAACGTCCTGATTGTCGGTGAATCAGGCACCGGCAAAGAGCTGATCTGTCGCGCGATCCACAAAATGAGCCCCAGGAAAGACCAGCCTTTAATTGTGGTCAAATGCGGCGAACTCTCCGACCCCACGTTAAAAGAGCAGCTCTTTGGCGCCTCGATCCAGAAAAACGACGGGGCCGTGCCCGGAGGCGGTGAGCTTTTTCATAGCGCCAAAGGCGGAATTCTCTTTCTCGACCAGATCGGCAAGCCAACACTGGCCATTCAAGTCAAGCTCTTACAGCTCATGGAGCGCGATCCCGCCGAGACTGATGTCCGGATTTTTGCCACCTCGGCAACGGGCAGTGAGGACAAATCATTTTACAAGCTCAACGTCGCCAAATTCGAGATGCCCCCATTACGGCAGCGTATTGACGACATTCAACTTCTTGTTGAACACTTCCTCGAAGAACTCAACCGCGCCAAGAAAAGGGATGTCTGGGGGATTTCCGAGGAGGCCTTACGCATTCTCATGTCCTATGATTTCCCAGGCAATATCAGAGAGCTGCAAAACATCGTCGAATACGCCTCCATCCTCTGCGTCAGCGGCATGATCGAAAGCCAACACCTGCCACCCGCTCTGCTCGCCGACCAATAGCCGGCCTTAGCCGACGACAATCCCTCACAAAAAATACTGGCAATCCGGCAGGCAAACTTGATAGAATCGCCTTACTGTTTTCTCATCCGGACAACCCGGCACCATGAGGTATCAACGGCACTGCCAGACCGCTGGCAACCAATAGCCGTTCTCTACGTATCAGGGGAGAAATCACATGAACATTGAGGATATACTCAGGGCGACCCTTATCGTCGGTGGCCTCATCTTCACGACATTAAGTTTTGTCATCATTTTCACCGGCAAAAAGGTTGGCGATGAGACATCTTCCAAAAATGTCATCAGCTTTCGAGGTCTTGAGTTTAAGGCCAACAACATCCTCATGCTGATTTTCATCTCCATGCTCTTTTGCATTATGCCCTTAGTAATCCCCCACCTGATCGAAAAACCTACTGACTTGACCATCAGTGGCATAGTGCAGGACAAACAAGGCCAATATTTAAGAAACGCCTCCATTATCCTCTATGAGAGGATACCAGGAGGAGAAGAAAGGGAAATAGACCGGACAAAAACAAAAAGCCAAGGCGACTTTAACTTTCTGATAAAAAATATTGAAAAAGAAAAAGAATTTTACCTCGAAGTGACCTATCAAGGAAAAAATGAGACAGAGTACATCCTGCCTATCCATGGAAAAAAGATAACCATTGATACATCATCTGAATGGTCTGACAACTGAGAGGATGAACAACATGAAGATTTGTGCACGCATATTGCTATCACTCTGTTGCCTTGTCTCCCTTTCTGCCGGACTCGTTACATTTTCCCATGGCCAAGATCTACCCAACCCGGCCATATCAAAAATCGATAATGCCCCGATGGTACTTGTGCCCGCTGGTGAATTTATTTATGGCATGGACCAGGCGGAACTGGACACTGTTCTCAAAAAACTTGGTACCTATAAATCAGAGCTGTTCCAGACCACATTCAGCAAACAAACTAAGAATTTACCAGCTTATTATATTGACAAATATGAGGTTACCAACGAGCAGTATGCCAAATTCATCAAAGCGACCAACCACAGAAAACCTCACTACAGCAGCGACTCGCGATACAACCATCCAAAACAACCAGTGACAGGAGTCGGTATCGACGATGCAAAGGCATACGCCAAATGGGCCGGTAAACGTCTGCCCTCTGAAGAAGAATGGGAAAAAGCAGCTCGCGGCCCAAACGGTTTACTGTGGCCCTGGGGGAACACGCCCAGCGGCAAAAAATATAATGGTAAACAACAGGCCAACTGGCTACCCGTGCAGGTAGGCTCGTTTCCTGCCGGCGACAGCCCGTACAAGGCAAGTGACATGGCGGGCAATGTTTGGGAGCTGACCTCTGCCATTTGGTACGACTCGTCCCCTGCCATGCGTGGCGGCAGTTTTTTAAATGCCGGGGCCTATACTTTGACAGTCACCAGGTGGGCTCCAGGTCCGCCCGCCCAAGCTGACGGGGCAAATTGGTTGGGATTCCGCTGCGTCATGGATATCACTCCAGAGACGCTCAAAAACCTAAGGTGACTCAATCACCTAACCAGTTAAAATCATAGGAGAGGATCATGGCAAAAAATCTTATTTTCTGCTTTGACGGCACCTGCAACGACCCTGAAGATGCTGAGCAAAAGGAGACCCTGACCGGCGGCAGCAAAGACAGCAGCATCACCAATGTTCTCAAACTACACCTCTTCTTCAAGGGCGATTTCAAGGAGACCACCCCGGAAGACGCCGCCCAGATAAGTCTCTACTATTCCGGCGTCGGCACCTATGGCCTCCCCCTGCGCCGCGCCTTCAACTTCCTGCTGGCCCCCAATAACCTTGATGTCAAAGATATCCTCAGGGCCGGCATCAAGGACTTTGAGCGTCTCTACACGAAGGGAGACAGGATCTTCATCTTTGGTTTCAGCCGCGGCGCCGCCATTGCCCGCCGCTTTGCCTCGGTGCTTGAACATGACCACGGCAAGCCCCCCATCCGTTTTCTCGGCGTCTTTGACACGGTGGCCTCCATTGGCCTGCCCGACCTCAGCCAGAAAAACCGGCCCGCCTCGGATGTCGTCTTTGAGAGGGGCCACTACATTGCCGGCAATATCCAAGAGGCCCTCCACCTCCTCTCCATTGACGACAAACGCAAGGCCTTCCAGCCCACCTTGATGAATAAAGAAGACCGGGTCACCGAGGTCTGGTTTCCCGGGGCCCATTCCGATGTCGGCGGCGGCTATCATCGCGACGGCCTCTCAGATGTCGCCTTGCGATTCATGTTAGATGAACTGGAAAGCCGAAAACTTGGCCTGGAGGTGATCACGCCGGCCCAGGTGGATTACCCCAATCTGCTGCCAGATGATGCTGATTACCATATCGACTTTGCCGATATCACCATCTGGCCCGATCCCTTGGGCAAAAACCACCAGCAACGCCGGTCGGCGCTTACGGCTTGGGCAACCTTGGCAGACCGTGAACTACGGGTAAACTTTAAGGACAAAAAAAGCCCAGATCTGCCCATTGTCCACTACTCGGCAGCGGAAAGAATCTACCGCCTGCAGGAGTACAGACCCAAGAGTCTGCAAAATCAGGCTCATAAAATACTCTATCCCAATGGTGAGCTCCGTGAATTTACCGGCCTGCAGCACCATCAGGAAATGGGCATGCACCCCCTCCTCGTCCTGAGCGCCAAGGGGGACAGCTGTGAGGTCACCATCTACGCCCACAAGAAATACAACCACACCGGCCTGATGTTGGAAAAGGGGGTAAAATACCGCTTTGAAGTTATCGGCAAGCAGACCTGGAAGGATGGCGGTATCAGTTGCGGCCCTGAGGGCTGGAATAGAGATACGGTGAGTGAAGGCCTCAAGGAGATCAGCTTTGCCGCCATGGAGCCCTTCCGGCGCTTTCCCAAGGCCAACTGGTTTGCCTTGATCGGCTGTATTGGCGCCAATGACAGCAACGCCTTTCTCATCGGCAACAAGAAAGGCGTCTACACCCCCAAGGAGAGCGCTGAATTCTGCGCCTTTGCCAACGACCTCCAGCGCTTTTACGGCAACAACCAGGGCCTGCTCAAACTCACAGTGCGACGGGAGTCATAACATCAGGCGGAACAATGCCCTTCAGCGGGCGGAAAAGCGCCGTCGACCTCACCATCCTCGCTGAACTTGCAGGCCAGGGTATCGGGATCGTGGTAGAAGAGAAACCAGGCATCCTCGGTGGCGGCCTCGGCCAGGATCTTCTCCTTGGCAGTCACCGAGTCGAGGGGAAAGTTGTCATAGGCCGTGAGCCACAGTGGATTGGTAAAGGCCGTATTGGGCAGCAGGTCGCCGCAGTGGAGGGCGGTCTCCTGGCCGGAGCTGAGCCAGACCACCTGATGGCCGCGGGTATGGCCGCCGCTGAGAACGCAGCGCACACCGGGGAGGATTTCGGCCTCGCCATCAATGAGGTTGAGATTGCGGCCCTCCTCCAGACCCTGAAAATTTATAGGCCAATAGGTACTGAGCGAGCGCCGGTGGGGATGGCAGACATCCCACCACTCCTTGGCCTGGATATGGTGCATGGCTACCGGGAAGGTCAGCTCCACCTCTCCCTGGTCGTTACGCATGGTGATGCCGCCGGCATGGTCGAAATCACAATGGGTGAGAATGACGTGGTGGATATCATCGCGGCCCAGGCCCAAGCGGCCAAGCTCAGCCGGGATATCCCATGACCTGCCGAGACGAAAGATCTTTTTTTGTTTATCATTCAACTTATTGCCGAGGCCGGTCTCAATGAGGACATTACCTGCCGGGGTCCGCACCAGGATGGCCAGGTCTGCCAGCCTGACATAGTTATCAGCGCTGCAGGCCCATTTTTGCGACCACAGGACCTTGGGCACCACGCCGAACATGGAGCCGCCGTCAATTTCAAAACTGCCCCCTTGCAGCCAGTGCACCTGAAAATCACCCAGCCTGAAAAGCTCTGTCATCGCCATCTCCTTTTTTTTTAAAAAATAATCTCATCGGCTTCACCATAGCCGAAAAACACCGGCACCAGCAAGCTCAGTGCTTGACGCCAGGCCATCTTTATTATTTGCCAATTACCCGGATGTGCCGTATTTTTGCTGTTATGCGTCCCCTGAAGACATACCTCTCCATCCTGCTTTTTTCAGCCCTCTTCCTCGTCGGCTGCGAACAGACCGATATCCAGCTCGTTACCGAGGCAGGCCTTGAGGCGGTAAAGGCCGTTACCCTCACCGATGGCCAGGTAAAAAAGATCGCCGGCCAGGCAGCCCAAGAGACCGACAGCCAGCACCATATTGCCCCGCCCACCAACAAGTACGCCCAACGCCTTGAGCGCCTGGTGGGCCAGCACCAGGAGGAGGACGGCATCTCCTTCAACTACAAGGTCTATCTCGACCCCACCATCAACGCCTTTGCCATGGCCGACGGCACCATCCGCATCTACAGCGGCCTGATGGACATGATGGATGATGGTGAGTTGCGCTTTGTCATCGGTCATGAAATGGGCCATGTGGTCAAAAAACATATCAAGAAAAAGCTGATGCTGGCCTATGCCGGCCGAGC
>JBFFIS010000014.1:0-16565 GCA_041556375.1 Desulfurivibrionaceae bacterium
CCTTGATATCTTTGGCGGTACCACCATGACCTATGCCGAGGCCGTAGCCTTCCATCGCCAGCATAGTGGCTCGTGAGCTTGCCAGAGTCTGCGCCCGCCGACATTTGTGTTGAGCGGTGGCTACGCCGCCAAGCTCAGAAGGGTTTTTTAGTCCCTGCCAAGATTTCCTTGTTGCACTAGGGTGGGGTGCTCCTGCAAAACAAAGAAGCATTTTCGCAGGTAATGGCAATTCGTTATGAAATGGTATCTCCTTCTCATCTTCGGGGTCTGCTGCATCTCGACCTCGGCCATCCTCATCACTCTCTCCGGGGTCCCGCCCACCCAGGCTGCTTTTTATCGTAATGTCTTTGCCGCTGTACTCTGGCTTATTCCCTATGGTTTTACCCGGCCCCTGCGGCCACTGCCCATGAAGACAGGCGGTGAGCTTGTCTGCCGGGTGTCGTGGCTGGCGCCTTTTGTCAACAAACTCAACGGTCCTGTCCTCCTGGTGGCACTTGGTTTCTTTTTTGCCCTCGATCTCTGGGCTTGGCACCGGGCCATTATCTTTATCGGTGCCGGTCCAGCTACCCTGATGGGCAACCTGCAGGTGGTCTTTGTCTCCCTGCTGGCCGTATTTCTCTTTGGTGATCGGTTGAAAAAGATGTTCTGGCCCGGCGCTGTTCTGGCCCTGGTCGGCATCGCCATGCTGACCTTGGTCAATCCCCTCGGCAGTAACGTTGTTCTCGGTGTCATCTGCGGTATTTATACTGCCTTGACCTATTCAGTTTTCCTGATCTTTCTAAAATATCTGGAGCAGTACGACACAACCCCCCAGCAAACCCTGTTCTGGCTGGCAGTGACAACGTCCCTCTTTCTGCTGCTGCCAACCCTTTTCGAGGATGGCTTGTTGCTCCCTGATCTCCGGGCCATGACCATTCTCGTCCTCCATGCCCTGGTCTCATCAGTGGTGGGCTGGTGGGTTATTGTCACGGCCCTAAAAAAGTTGCCGGTGGCGACGGCCGCCACTCTCTTACTCCTGCAGCCGCTGCTCACCAATATCTGGGGCCACCTCTATCTGGGCCAGGGCCTGGTGGCTATTCAGGTGTTGGGCATTTGTCTTGCCCTGTTTGGCATCCGTCTGGCAAATTGGGGGAAGATATGAGCGAGGCTGTCGAATTCGCCGGCTGTGAGCAATGTGGCCGAAGGTTGAGCCTTGCGGAACTGACGATTGATGAGGAGACGGGCATGGTGCTTTGCCCCGCCTGTGCCCAAGAGCAGGAGAGCTGCGGTTGTAGCGATGAGGCAGAGTAGGACTGCTTAGTTTTTTTTATCCCCGCCACCTACGGCAAGAGGGGTTATTTTATTACATTGCGGAGCATACCTCAATGAGCACTCTCCCAAGCATAGACCCAGAACTCTGTACCGGCTGCGGCCTCTGTATTGCTGTCTGCCCGGACCATACCATCTCCTTGGTTGCCGGGAGTGCAGAGGTTTGCGGCGATAAATGTATGGCCTGCGGCCATTGTCAGGCCGCCTGCCCAGTGCAGGCCATAGAGGTAGGCGAGGTTTTTGTTGACCTGGGCTTGCACCATATTGTCGAGAAAAAGGGCTGGTTGGCGCCGGGCGCCATGGACGCTGCCGAGCTTGTCCAGCTTCTCCGCTCCCGCCGCTCGGTGCGTAATTATCAGGAAAAGGCGGTGCCCCTCGATCTGCTCGAGGATTTGGTGAAAATTGGCACCACTGCTCCCTCAGGCACCAACAGCCAGGCCTGGACCTTTACCATTCTAAAAAATAGACGGCAGGTGGAGGATCTCGGTGCGTTGACCGCCTCCTTTTTTCGTAAACTCAATAAAAAGGCCGCCAATCCCCTCTGGCGTCTGGCAGCCCGGCTCTTTGCCGGCGACAGTCTGGGGCGCTATTATCGCCGCCATTATCAGAGCGTACGCCAGGGTCTTGTTGATTGGGACGAGCGCGGCATCGACCATCTCTTCCATGGCGCTCCTGCCGCCATTCTGGTCGGCGGTGGCCGCCAGGCCAGCTGTCCGGGCGAAGATGCCCTGCTGGCTAGCGCCCATATCCTCCTCGGCGCCCATGCCCTGGGCCTCTCCACCTGTCTCATCGGCTTTGTGGTTGAGGCCATGCGCCATGATAGCTCTATTGCCAAAAAACTGGCCATTGGTCGTGATGAAGAGGTCTATGCCGTTATTGCTGTGGGGTATGGCCGGGAGATCTACCAGCGTCCGGCCGGGCGCAAGAGGGTTGCGATTCGCTATCTCAAGAGCTAGGGACAACAAAAGGCGCTGCTGGTAGTCGGTCTTTTGTTGAAGAAATCAAGGGGTTGAGCTAAGGGATGCCCTGATCTTTTTGGTAAGATCCTCGATAATCACGGGCTTCATGATGTATTCTCTGATGCCCATGTCTTTGGCAAGTTCCTCTGTGAAGCTCTCACTGAAACCGGTGCAGAGAATGATGGGAATGTCGGGTCTGATGGCCAGCATGGCCTTGGCCAATTGGCCACCGGTTAATTCCGGCATGGTTTGATCGGTGATAACCAGATCAAAATTGTCGGGCTTTTCTCTAAACAGCTCCAGGGCAGTGGCACTACTGGTGATGGCGGTCACCTGGTAGCCGTGAAATTTGAGCATGTCGTGCAGCATGAGGGCAATGGGTTCCTCGTCATCAACCAACAGTATGCGTTCATTGCCGCCTGCAGAGGCGCGGCTTGTTGCCTTTTCATCATCTGCCAGTGCGGCCGAGGCGATGGGCAGATAGATATTGAAGGTTGTCCCTTTGCCAGGTTCACTGGTGACGCTGATGTGGCCGTGGTGAGAGCGGATAATGCCATGCACCATGGCCAGCCCCATACCCGTGCCCTTGCCCTGTTCTTTGGTGGTGAAGTAGGGCTCAAAAATGCGGGCAACGGTGCTCTTGTCCATACCGCAGCCTGTATCGCTCAAGGAGAGCCATGCTGCGGCCCCGGCAGGCAGTCCCTGCTCGACGAGAGGATCGGTGGCTGAGAGGTGAATTTCCCGTAAAGAGATGGTGAGAACGCCGCCGGAGTCTCCCATGGCATGATAGGCATTGGTGCCAAGATTCATGATGATCTGCTGAAATTGGGTAAGGTCGGTGAGGACGGTACCGCAGTCAGGGTCAATGTCCTGACGGATATTGATGGTGGTGGGCAGGGACGAGCGCAGGAGCCTGATGGTCTCCTGTAATATGGGCTGAATTTTGATAGGTGTGAGCTCATGTTCGCGCTGGCGGCTGAAGGTGAGAATCTGTTTGATGAGCTCCTTGGCCCGGTCGGCTGCCTGGTGAATAGCCTCCAGAGGGGCGAATAATTCGTCGCCGGGGCGCAGCGTGTTCAGGGTGAGTTCGGAGTAGCCAAGGATCGGGGTCAGCATGTTGTTGAAATCGTGGGCGATTCCCCCTGCCAAAGTGCCGATGGCCTCCATTTTTTGGGCCTGGCGCAGATCGATGAGCAGTTTTTCCTTTTCCTCTTGGCTCTGGACCCGGTTGAGGGCCAGGGCATAGAGGCGACCGAGGCGTTCAAGGGCATCGATATCTCGGTCCTGGTAATCGGTTTGAGCGTTTGCCACTGCTATTTGGCCCACCAGTTGGTCGTTGAAGAGGACTGGTACAGTCAGAAAGCATTTGAGAGGGACATGGCCGGCAGGAAAGCCCTTGGCCGCAGGATGGGAGCTGGGATCATTGGTGAAAAATGGTTCCTTACTGTTGAGGGCTGCCCCCCAGAGATGGCCATAGCTGCCATCGGCCTCAGGTTGGAATTCAATCTTCATGTCTTCTTCGGCAACCTGGCATTGGTTGCCGTGCATGGAGGTAATGGTGGGCGCCACCAGGTTGCCAGTCTTTTGGTCGATATAGCCGACAAAGCCATGTTCGCTCCCTGTCAGGTCCAGGGCCCGTTTTAAAATTTCGTCGGCAATTTCGGTTATGTCTTCGGTGGGCAGCATTACCTTGGATAAAGAGGCCAGGGCCTCGTTAATTAAAAGCTCGCGCTGCAGGGCCGTCATAGAGCTGTGCAGTCGGGAGGTCATTTCGTTAAAGGCGCGGGCCAGTTCACCAATCTCATCATCACCTGCGACCTCCGCTTGGATGTCGAGGTCGCCTTCTTCAATTCTGTGGGCCGTGGAGGCTAAATTCTGCAGGGGGCGGACAATATTGCCAATAACCGGAATCATGACCAGGATGGCGGCGGCCAGGGCGACAAGGGTGCCGAGGGTAATGAGAGCCACCATTCGGTACGCCAGGGCGAGGGCCTGGGCTTCATCCCATTCGGAAACGACATGGAGGAGCTGGTCGCCAAGAAAGATATGGTGGTCACCAATAAAGCATTGATCTCCAAGTATATCTTGATGATGAGGCAGGTGGCGCCCTTGGGCTTCCTGGTCAAGGGGTGCTCGGGTGCCCCGGAGGACGATGGAAGGGTTTTTGTGGGCAACAACGAGCCCTTCGCGATTGACGATATAAACAGTCTCGCCGTCCCGCAGCTGCAGGCTGGCAAGGAGGTCCCATACTCTCTTCAGGCGTAGTTCGCCGACAACAATGCCGGCGATCACCCCGCTTTGCGGGGTAATGTACGGTACAGAACAGGTCATATAGGGTTCGCCGCTGTCCTTCCTGAAGAGCACCGGGCCAAAATAGATTTTTCCAGTCTGGAGGGGGGTGAGAAATTCTTTGTGGCCAGCCCGGTTGGTAAGCTCGGCGTCGGTGACCATCTGCAGACGGTTGACTCGGACACGTTCTTGGCCATTGGGAGTGATAAGAGTTATGTCGTCATAGGCGTTCTGGAAGGCCAGCAGTTCTTGCAGGACAGCACGCTGTTCTTGACGGCTTAAATCCTGGAGGCCGTGAACCTTGGTAACCACCTCGATATGGTCGACCATGCCGCGGATGAAATTTTCTACCTCGGCACCAACAAGGTGGGCGGTGGCATGGGTTATCCTGGCCGCCTCTTGTTCTCCAGCCTTATAGGTTTTTACAGCAATAAAGCTGCCGAGAAAAAGGATGGGTAAGACCGCCAAGCCGATAAAGGCGGTGGTCAGTCTGGTTCGTATCTTGCCAAACATAGATAACTGTCTAATCCCTGATAACCACGGCCTGGCGCAGAATACTGTCGGCAATGGTGATATCGATTTTTTTTGCGGTGCTCAGATTGATGCTCGCTACAAATTCCGGTTGCTCCACCGGCAGGTCGGCCGGTGCAATACCCTGTAATACCTGATCGGCAAGGCGGGCGGCCTGCCTGCCGACATCAAAGATGCTGAAGCCGTAGGAGGCGAGTCCACCGGCCTCGACCCCTTCCCGTTGCGGTGGTGACAGGGGAATCTTGTGGCGGATGGCCAGGTCGGCAAAGTCAGCGGCACGGGTGGCTAGCAGGGAATCGGTGGGCAGGTAGATGGCGTCAAAGCCCTCCGGAAAATGGCTGAGGAAATGGTTGATTTCGTCATTATTGTGGAGGGGGATGGCCACCAGCTCAACACCAAGCTTGTCGGTTATGGTCTGCAGTGTTTTCAGGTTGAGGTTGGGGCTTCTATCCTTGGAGTTATAGGGGAAGCATATGCGTTTAATGGTGGGAACAAGTATTTTCAGGTATTCCAGTCTTTTGGGCTCCTGCTGAGAAAAGCTGACGCCGGTGAGGTTGCCGCCCGGCTCTTTGAAGCTGGCGACCAGGCCGCTGGCAACCGGGTTGCTGACCGGCCCAAAGACCACAGGGGTTTTGCTGGCTTTGGTGATCTCTTTGACCACCATGGAGGCCGGGGTGGACATGGCGAAGATCAGGTCAACCTCTGCTGCCATCAGGCGTTGACCCTCCTCTGTCAGGCGCTTCTTGTCTGAGATGTAGCCTTGATAGAGGTAGCGCACGTCACGGCCTTCCTCATAGCCCAGGTCGGCCATGCCCTGGCGGAAGCCGTCATAGGCCGGCTCGGCAGCCGGGCTGAAATTAATAACGCCGATGGTGTAGATTTTTTTTGCCGCCTGTTTGCTGTCGCAGGCAGAGATAAGGCCGAGGAAGACCACGGCCATTAATGTCAGGCTGTATCGGGAAGGAAATTTCATAATAGGGGGTTGGGGCTCCGAGGTTATACGATTCCTATCGTTAAAAATGGTACATCAGTTCCACATGGCCATAGTGGCCGTAATCGTTGGTGTTGGCAAAATAATCATCAGGGTCCATAACCTCCAGGTGGACATTGCCGCTCCAGTTTTTATCTATTTTATAGGAGAGGCGCGAGATAAAAAGGGCGCCCTTTTTGTCGCCGCCGCCCGGGCCGTCCTCCGGGGCATAGACCAGGGCCAGCCGTAATTTAACGTTAAGGTGGGAGGTGATGGCCATCTTGAAGCCGGCACTGGGCATGGAGATATTGGACCAGTTGGCAAAATTTGGCACCTGAGAGCGTACCATGGTGTAGCTCATGTACTGCGGGTTTCGGGCCCAGAGCTGGTGCCAACCTTCTTCCTTGCTGGTACTCGGGTCATCACCGGAGAGATAATAATAGCTCAGGTCGAGGGTGGGCTTGATGGTTGGCCAGACGGGTAGGGTGTAGAACAGGCCGACATCAAAGAGCTCGCCGCCCACGGAGCCGCCATGCTGACGGTGGCCATCCTGTACGGCCATCTCGACGTTGGCTGAAAGATTTTCGGATAATTTCGGCATGCAGCGCAGTCCCACGGTGTGAAGATCGAGGTTCTGGGCCCGCTGCTCATGCTTGTAGATGTAATAGTACTCCTGGGGAACCTTGGCAAAGGCCCGGTTTTTTATGTAGATGCCAGCGCCGTTTTCTTCACCCTCCAGGAGACGCCGATCCTTGCTGTGGATGGCCAGTTCGTCTTCATCGTCCACCTGGAGCGCCAGGAGGTCAACCTGCAGGGGCGCCAAGGCGATGGAGGCCTTGATGGCATTGAAATAATAGGTCCGGGAGCTGTCGAGCGGCGTGCCGAGGCGGATAATCTTGCCGGTGCCATACTTGAGGTCCTGGCGGCCTATGCGCAGGTCTAGATGGTTGTTGAACAGATTTTTGACGTCAAGGTAGACATTGTCAAAGACCAGTTCGTCCATGGCCTGGTAGTTGTTGGTGCCCTTGTCATGGTCATACTCGCGCCACTCGTTGACCAGACGGCTGCTAAAGCTGATGTTGGGAGAAAAGTCATAACGCCCCCAGAGGCGGGAGCGGAAGCGGAAAAAACGATTTTCTGACCAGACCATGCCGGCTTCGGTGGGGATGCGGTCAAAGTTGACCATTCTGGCACGGAAATCACCGCCCCATGCCAGGGGGGAGTCAGCAGCCCAGAGGTCGGAGGCTGCCAGGCTGGTGAGCAGGATGACAAAGAGCACCCTGTGTTTTTGGGTAATGGCCAAATCTCAACCCCCTGTGTGCTGTTGCCTGATATTTGGCTTGCAGCACTCTTTTTTGAACTTCTTCCCGGGCACTTGCTCCTTTCCATCCTATGGGAAAAGAGGTGGAATGTCAAAAGACATAGGCCTGCGATCCCTTCTATTGTTGGGTTGAGCTCATCAGGCTGAGCCTTGGTTGTGCTCGTTTTTTTTGGAAATGATGAGCAGGGGGCGGCCGGCGCGTTGGCGCAGCCAGTTAACGCTTCGAGCAATGCCAGGGCGGGCGATAAGCCATCTCTCGAACTTGTATTTTCCGGGTAGATCGAGAAAGACAACGCCCATGACCATGGTCAGCAGGCCCTGGCCGGGCAGTAAAAGCATGGCGACGCCGGCCAGGAGAAAAAGAGCGCCGAGAATATTTTTGCCCATCAGAAGAATCGCCCTGATCAAAGGGTGCTGGTCGGCCCAGGGCGCGGGATGTCTATGGCCGTGGGCAAAATAATCAGTGGGCAGGCGGACAAGGAGAACAGGGACAAGGATCAGGGTGCCAATAAAGGTGAATACAGAGGAGCCTGCCAGCCACCAGAGCAGGGTTTGGTGGGCAAGGATAAAATCGTGCAAGGCTTGCGGCAGCATGAGCTTGGGGAAGGGTTGTTATTTCTGGGGGTCCAGGTTGAAGAAGCGCCGGATCATGTCGAGTTTCTGTTGTTTGGTGTCCTGGTGGCAATCCTCCTTGAGGTGAAGGATGGGGTTGTGCATGAGCTTGTTGATGATGGATGAGGTCAGCTTGTCAATGGCCTTGACCTCCTTGGCAGACAGATCAAGATTGGCCAGGGTCTTGTCCATCTCGGCCCGCCTGATTTCCTCCGCCTTCTGGCGCAGGTCAGTGATGGTCGGGGCCAGGGCCATATTGCCCAGCCAGCCCAAAAATTTCAGGGCCTCGTCGAGGACGATACGTTCCGCCTTGGCGGCCTCGTTGGTCCTCTCCGACTTGTTAATCTCCACCACCTGGCTGAGATCGTCCACATCGTAGAGGTAGACATTGTCGATATCGTTTATTTTGGGGTCAAGGTCGCGGGGTACGGCAATGTCGATGAAAAAGAGGGGCCGGTTGCGGCGGATCCGCATCAGGGGCTGAACATCATCCTTTTGGAGGATAAGATTGGGGGCACCGGTGGAGCTCACCATGATATCCACCACCTCGAGCTGGTCATGGATTTCGGCCAGGCTGACGGCCTTGCCCTTAAAGCGTTTGGCCAGTTTGACAGCATTTTCCAGGGTACGGTTGGCAACGATGACCTCGGTGCAGCCCTGGGTCACCAGATGCTCGGCCGCCAGTTCGGCCATCTCGCCGGCCCCGGCCAGTAAGACCTTTTTGTTTTTCAGGTCGCCAAAGATTTTTTTTGCCAGTTGCACGGCAGCGTAACTGATGGAAACGGCGGAAGAACCGATATTGGTTTCCGAGCGCACGCGTTTGGCAGCGCTGAAGGCCTTGTGGATAAGGCGGTTGAGGATAACGCCGGTGCAGTTTCTCTCCGAGGATTCACGGTAGGCGTTTTTCAGCTGGCCCAGGATCTGCGGTTCGCCCACCACCATGGAGTCGAGGCTTGCAGCCACCCGGTAGAGATGGGTGATGGCCTCACTGCCCTGATGGAGATAGGTGTATTCGATGGCCTGCTCTTCGGAGAGATCGCTGGCGGCAAAGAGAAAGGAGCGGATGTGGCGGATGGTCTTTTCCGGCATCGATGAGGTGAAGATCACCTCCACCCGGTTGCAGGTGGATAAGAAGCAGAACTCCTCGCAGCCGGGAACCTCGCCAAGCATGGCCAAGGGCACCTCAATGTCGGGAAAGGCCAGCTTCTCGCGGACCTCCACCGGCGCGGTCTTATGGTTGACGCCGAGGATTAAAATCTGGTCAACGGACATAGGTATGAGCTCCACTGAGCAGGAAGTTGACACCCCACAGGGTAAACAGTACGGCGCTGAAGCCGACAATCGACATGATAGCCGTTCGCCTGCCGCGCCAGCCAATGGCAAAACGTTGGTGGAGTAGGCCGGCGTAGAGCAGCCAGGTGATCAGCGACCAGGTTTCCTTGGGGTCCCATTGCCAGTAAGCCCCCCAGGCCTGCTTGGCCCACAGGGAACCGGTCATGATGCCGACGGTCAGCAGGGGAAAGCCAATGGTCAGACAGTGCTGGCTCAGGTGGTCCAAGGCCTCCAGGGAGGGCAGGCGGTGATAAAAAATGCCGAAACGTTTATTCTTGAGTTCCCGATCCTGGAGGAGGTACATGATGCCGCCGCAAAAACCCAGGGCCAAAAAACCATTGGCGGCAATGGCGATGGAGGCGTGAATGGGCAGCCAGACCGATTGCAGGGCGGGCGGCAGGACATTAATTGCCTTTGAGGAGCAGAGGCCAACGGTCATCAGGGCCAGGATAACCAGAGAGACAAAGGTGCCGAAATTCTTAATCTCATAACGCCAACGAAAGGACAGAAAGGCCCAGGTTACCGACCAGGCGAAAAAGGACACCGTGTCATGGTGGGTTGTCAGGGGTGTATGACCGGCGGCAATGTAACGGGCAATAATGGTGATGGTGTGCAGGAGACCGGCGCCAAGGAGAAAACGCCTGGCCATGGTGCGAACCTTGCGGTTCTGAGAAGAAAAGAAGACCAGGTAGAGGGTGGCCGCTATAGCGTAGACGATATAGGTCCCAATAAAGAGCATTGTTATTCCTCGCGGTGTTGGTCAAGGTTGCGGCAGAATGTGTCAAGGCAGCTCAGGTCGACATCAGCTCCCAGGACTTTTTGGATATGGGTGCTGATCCTCTGCCAGTCCCCCTGGCCAAGCAGGGTGATGAGCTCAGGGTGGAGGAGCTCTTCGAAAATAATTTTGTTTTCTTCGTGGGGGTGTCCCATGGCCAAAACCACGGGTCGTAGGCTGCCCATCAGTTCCAGGGCCAGCTTATACTCGGGCCCGAAGGACTTTTGCAGCTCCTGGCGCAGCCTTTTGGCAAGGGCTGGGCTCTTGCCGCCGGTGGAAATGGAGATGGCCAGGTCGCCTTGGCGCACCGTGGCCGGCAGAATGAAATTACACCATTTCGGCACATCAGCGACATTGAGGAGCAGGTTGCCTGCTTCGGCCTCGGCGTGGACTTGTTCCTGGACTGCCTCATCGTCGGTGGCGGCAATGACCAGGAAGGAGCCGGCCAGGTCGCCAGGCTGGTAGCCCCGGTCATGCCAGGTGATGCGGCCTTGGCTCGCCAGATTTTCAAGTTCTTGGACCACGGCCGGACTGATAACGGTGACCGCGGCGCCGCTGTCCAGCAGCCCTTTGACCTTGCGCAGGGCAACCCGGCCTCCACCAATTACGGTACAGGGACGGTTGCGTATATCGACATTGATGGGGAAGTATGACATGGTGGATGCATTCTCTTTAAAAATATGGGACATTTAACACCGTATTACTATATACCACCGACAAAGAAATTCAACGAAAACGACAATAATCTGGGAGGAAGGCCGTGTTGCCAGAAAAACTCATCTGTTACTGTTTTGGTTTCACTGAAGAGGACATCAGGGCTGATGTCAACCGGCATGGCTGTTCCACCATCATGGAAAAGATCATGGCCGACAAAAAGGCCGGCGCCTGTCGATGTGCTGAGACCAACCCGGCCGGCCGTTGATGTCTTGCCGATGTCCGCCGGGTTGCGGACCAGGAACTCAAAAAAAAGGTGCCAGAGGGCAAAGGGCCGTTGCCGGGCTGAACAGCAATAAACTCTGCTGCCAACGGTCATCCCTAGAGGTTTCAGAAGCTCAAGGGCACTGGCTGGCCGTTTAGCATGGGCTGACCGTTTTTGAAGCTGGCCGTCATGCTGTATCTGCCGGCGCTCAGAAGAAGGATGTTTTGGTCGATAAGGGCCTTGAGTTGCTTGCTGCTGGCGCGGGCTGCCTCTAGGTCGCAGTCCGGATCGGTGCGCTGGCCGCAGATGCTTTCTTTGAGCAAGTTTTTGGCCTGCACCGCCATGAAGCGCTCGTCGGCACTGAAATCAGCCTCGGCGCTGAGCCTCCCCAGGAGGAAAAGGGGATTCATGATCACCTCGCCTTCGCCGTTAAAGGCGAGATGGGCGCTGGACAGGCAGGCGCCCTCCGGGCTGGTCAAAGACAGGTTCTCAACCCTGATTTCCGGGGATTTGGCCAGCAGGGCCGTGGCATGACTGCTGAGAAGTCCCAGGGCCATGACCTCGGTGTTGCCGGGATGGGCCTGCATGGACTTGTAGGCCTCGGTGAGGTTGGCGATGGACTCGGTGTCGAGGTTGGTCAGGCTTATTTTGAGGTTGCCCGGACCATATCTTTTGTCGGCAAATTGCAGGTTGGCCAGGCTGATCTCTTCATCGACGCGGAGAAGTTCCTCTTCTTCGCTGCTGCTGATGCGGACATCGAGGCCGGCCAAGGTGATCTTTTCTTCAGGGCTCTGGCCGTAGATTACCTCAAATTTTTTGATGGCTGTCATAACCGTGCCCAGTGACAGCTTGTGGCTGCCCTCCATCATGGTGGCCGCGGTTGAGATCTCTTCAATGATCATTCTCGTTGGGCCTGTTCCCTTGATCTCCAGTCCTGGAGCGCGAAAGTCGAGATCGTAGGTCAGGAGATTGGTGCCCAGTAGGGAGAGATTGCCTGCAAATCCCTGCCAGTTGAGGTCAAAGGTGTCGTTACCTATCATCAGGGCACTCTGCTGGGCTCTTCCCATGAAAGACACCTGGGTCCTGCCGCTTATGGGGGCATAAACCGTGATGTCGGTGGTGGCAAGCTGCCGAAGCTGGGAGACGAACTGCGGTTCGTCGGCCATAAAGGGCTCAAGCTCCAGAGTGCCCTGGGCATAGAGCTGTACCGGGGTCAGCTGAGACGTATTTTGTCTGTTGGCGCCGACAATGAAGGGGCCATGATGAATGGTCTGTTTGATACGGGCCGTCATGGTCTCCGGCGTGGCCGGGTTGGCGTCAGGAAGAGGAATGGCGAGCGTGATGTCAAGGTCTGAGGTGAAAAGCCCCTGCTTATAGGAAGACTCAATGTGGCCGGGGAAGTTTGTCTGCAGTTCGACGATGGCCATCTCATAATTCTTGCGGGCCAGGAGCCCGAAGCCGGCGTATGCCCCGAGGGCTGTGAGGACAAGGGCAAGAACAACGGCAATGACTTTTTTCATGTTACGGTCTCCAGAGGTTATGATTGATCCCTACTATATACTTGAAATGTTTCTGGCCGGAGATTTTTTTTAAAGAGAGTGGTGTGCGGGGGAAAAAATTTTTGTTTGAACTGAAAATGCGCTATACTAGAACGAACGTTCGTTCTAATGGGGAGAGGTTGTATGTCGAGAAGTAAATTGAAACAGTATGAGGCGCAGCACGAGATTCTTGACGCCACCCTGCGCCTTTTTTCGGCAAAGGGCTATTTCGGCACTTCCATGCAGGATATCCGCCGGGAGGCCGGGGTGAGTATCGGCACCATCTATCATTATTTTAAGAATAAGGAGGAGATCGCCACCGCCCTCTATGACAGCCTCCTGGAACAAATGACCGAGAGAACGGCTCACTACCTTACTACCGAGAAAACTTTTGAGGCGGCCTGCCGGGCCCTGATTACCTATTTTTTTGCCATGGCTGAGGAGAAACCCCATGCCCTGCAATTCTTGCTCTACGCCCGCCACCGCGAATTTTTGCCCAATAAAATGCCTATCTGTACGGCCAAACCCTTTGAGCTGTTGATTGACGCCGGCAAAAAGGCCATGGCCGCAGGCGAGGTACGACAGATGCACCCCGTGGTACTGGTGACCACGGTGTTTGGCAGTCCTTTGCGCCTTATCCTCCTCAGGGTTGATGGCATCATGGAGTTGCCGCTCAGCGATTTTTTTGAGGAGGCATGGGACTGTATCTGGCGGGCTGTTTCAGCATGCCAAGACAATAACGCCAAGGTTGTGGCCGTCTAAGGCAGGATTTGATGGAGATGGCGAGGGCTGAGGCCAAGGAGGCAGGTATGAAAAAAAGGAGAGTGATCTGTTTGGTGGCCTTGCTGGGCCTGGTAGTGGCTGCCGTGGCTGAGGCCAGTCCGCCCAAACGCTGGGACCCAGGGACAAAGACCTGCCGGGTCTTTGATTTTGATTCAGGGTGGTGGGGGACCGGTGGCAAACTTTGGCGCTCCAAGTGTAAGTCCTGCCATACCCGAGACAATGACAAGGGGGCACCGTTCCTCTACATGGAGTCGAAATCCTCCAAGGGCTGGAACCGTGTTTTCCTGGAGAAATATCCGCAATGCGCCAAGGATGGCCACTGGGATTCTCTGACCCTGGAAGAGACCTTGAAGCTTAATGATTACCTCTACAGGTTTGGCGCCAATACCTATGACCCAAACGATGCCAACGACTGCGGGTGATGAGCCTTTTTTCTCCAGGTTGGAGAAAATGAAATAAAAAAAGAACCTCGGTTCTCATAAAAATATGGCGAGATAAGCAATGGCTCTCGAGGCCAAAGCTTGGGCCGGTTGTTTTCCATGTTTTTAGCCAGCATTGCTGGAGGAGAGTTGTGTTGTGAGAAAAAAAATTTTTGCCATCAGGTGGGGTGTCCTTCTTGTCACCCTTGTCGTTGTTTTGCTGCAGGCCGGTGCGGCCTGGAGCTGGTTTGGGGCTGCCAAGAAAAAGACGGCAGACGGCATGATGCCCCATTTTGAACTGGCTTCGGCCCTGGATGCTCCGGCCCTTAACAGTGAGACCCTGGCAGGCACCGTTTTGCTCATCAATTTCTGGGCCACCTGGTGCGGTCCCTGCGTTGAGGAGTATCCTGATCTCATGCGTCTGCATGAGGCCTTTGCCGAAAAAGGGTTTTCCGTAATCGGCATTTCAACGGACCAGTCAAAGAGTGCTGTGAGAAAATTTGTTGAAAAAAATGGCCACGTCTATCCCATGTTGATGACCACTTCGGCCGTAACCCGTGATTTCGGGGCCGGGATTGGCCTGCCGGTTTCTTTTCTGGTCAACAGGAAGGGCAAGATCGTCAAACGCTATTATGGCCCCCGTAGTTTTGAGCAGTTTGCACAGGATATAGAGGGGCAGCTTTAGGCAGCGATACCAGATGGACTTTCTATAGGTATTATCTATTTTTCTCTTTTGTTTTTTCTATTTATACAGTGGCTGATTCCGGCAGGTCGCAGTGACGCCGGACAGCTCATTAAATTGAATGTGGAGAGAAAAATATGAAAGTATGTACCTTTGTGGCCCTGCTGGCAGTTCTTTTTATGGTCACGGCCTGTAATGGCAGTGGCAGTGGTGGCAGCACAGCAAAAGGCGGCTGCACTATGCTTATCAAGATGTTGAGGTGATGACGGCATGCGGAAATGGTTGATGGTAACCCTCTTTTTGGGGATGGGCGTCCTCTTTGGCGGCGTTGCGGGCGGCGCCATGTCCCAGCGTATTATCGGCCATTTTTCTGCTCTGCCCCAGGAAGAAAAGCTTCCAGAGGGCTGGGAGCCCCTGGTGTTTGATAAAATTGATGCCCATACCGTCTACAGGCACATTGTTGTGGATGGCCAGGGCGTCATTCAAGCCGACAGCAAGGCCAGTTCATCCGGCCTTGTCCATAAGGAAATCATTGAGCCAGGCCAATGGCCGATCATCTCCTGGCGCTGGAAGGTGGACAGGGTTCTTGCTGGTGGTGATGCCTCTAAAAAGAGTGGCGACGATTATCCGGCCCGCCTCTATATCACCTTTGCCTATGATGGTGACAAGGTCGGTTTCTGGGAAGGGGTGAAGTTCAACACCATCAAGCTCATCTATGGCCAGTATCCCCCCATTAACGCCCTGACCTATATCTGGGCCAACAAAATGGCCAAAGAAACTCTGGTCGCCAACCCCTACACCTCGCGGGTGCAGATGATTGCCGTTGAAAGCGGTGCCGAGCATGTCGGGAGCTGGCGCCACGCCTCGCGTAATATTGTCGAGGATTACCGGCGGGCCTTTGGCGAAGAGCCGCCGGCCATTTCAGGTATCGCCATCATGACTGATACCGACAATACCGGCGAGGCGGCCACCGCCTGGTACGGTGATATCATTCTCTCCAAGCCCTGAGCATATGACTTTTCCGTGGTAGCTTCATGGCTTACGTCCCTCCAGTGTGTGTTTGACCATTTTCCCCTCATGCTATATTTTGCCGTAGATTGATGAACCCCTGTGAGGTGGAGTGAACAATGAATAGACGTGTGTGGCTGCCTTTGTGCTTATTGCTGGTCCTGAGTCCGGTGCTCAGTTTCGGCCAAGGTGATATTTCAGTGGTGAGCGAGGGCTATGGTGTTTCCCGCGATGATGCCTTGCTGGCCGCCAAAAGGGAGGCCCTTCAGGAGGGCATCGGCACTCTGCTCATATCCGAAACCGAGATTAGAAATTTCAGCCTGAAAAGGGATATGGTTCTCTCCAGAACCATCGGCGCCGTCCACAGTTATACGATCCTTGGTGAGCGCCAGGAGGGTAAAACCTATTTCGTCAAGATCCGCGCCAACCTCTCCGAGGCTGAGATTCGCCAGGGGCTGGCAGCCATGAAGATTCTTTTGGAATTCATGGATAAACCTCGGCTGATGGTGGTTGTCAAGGAAGAGGCGGGGCGGGACGCTGAAAACACCATTATCGATTATCTTGGCGGCAAAGGCTTTACCGTGGTGGATGCTGCCAAGGTGGGAACTCTTATGGCACAGGATGATGCCCTCTTAAAAGCGGCTATTGGCGGTGATGACATGGCCGCTGCCCAACTCGGTGCCGATAATGGTGCCGATTATGTCCTGATTGGTAAGGTGAAAAAGGCTATTATGAACAGCCAGATCCTCGAAAAGACCGGCATGGTTTCCGGTCAGGCAACGATTACGGCCCGGGTTATTAACGCCAGGAGTGCTACCGTAGTCAGCTCTGTGTCAGCTTCTGCCGGGGCGGCCCACGTCTCGGCGGAGATGGCCCAAGATGTGGCGGCTCGGAAGGTGGCGCAAAAATTGATGAACCATGAGCTTTTTGAGCAGATGGTTGCCTCTTTCCAGGCCCTAGTCCAAAAGCATAAACTTGTTGGGGTTACCTTTCGAAATGTCGAAGATTTCCATGCCAGGCAGGATATCAACACGCTGGTGACAGGCCTCGGCAATGTATCTGTGCATAGCAGGAGCTTCCGCGATGGCCATCTCGTTGTGTCAGTGCTTTATGAGGGCA
>JBFFIS010000015.1:0-16466 GCA_041556375.1 Desulfurivibrionaceae bacterium
CACAAGGAACCCATGACATTTTTGCCCCAATCCACCTGTCTTTTGCTCGGCGAGGGCAAGAGCCGCAAAATTGCTGTTCTCGTCAACCCCCATTATGCGCAGGGGTAATGGCGACCTGCAGGCAAGATTGTCGTATGTCTTCTTGACGAGACAGGGTTCCTAGGGGAACATATCTCTGATTTTTGCCTGAAAATCTTCCTTGCTGAAGGGCTTGGTGATGAAGTCGGTGACCCCGGCCTGGCTGGCGAGTTCGGCTTGACTGCTCTCTGATTCGGTGGTTGCCATGAGAATGGGGATAGCCTGCCATTCTTTCTGTTTTCTGATCTCCCGGGTGAGTTCGATGCCATCCATGTTCGGCATGTTCATGTCGGTGATAATCAGGTCAAAATTACTGTCGAGTTGGAGGTGGTCAAAGGCCTGCTTGCCATCCTCTACCGTGATCATGTTAACGTCCATGTCGGCGGCAACGCCCTTGTAGAAGAAGAGCATGGCCTTGGAGTCATCGGCGGCCAGAATGCGTTTATCACCGGTCTTCCCAGCTTCAAGCACAAGTTGTTGAGCATCTTTGCTGGCTTGATCGTCGCCCATCGCCTCCAAGGCGGCGCGGAAGGTGTTGGTCGCCTCTTGATCGCCACTGGCCTTGACCGCCGCCAGTAAGGCCTCTTTGTGCTGCCCACTCTTGTAAAGGGCGGTGAACAGGCCCTTGGCATGGGAGGTGATCAAGGCGCCGAGCACCAGCTTGGCCTGGGCATCATTTTGGTCTAAAAGGGCCTCAAGTTTCTTGACGACGCCGGGGTTGCACTGGTGGTCGAGAGCGGTGATCACCGAGATCAGCACGAGCTCCTCCGGCTCGGCAAGTCCATCGATGAGGGAGACCACACTACGCATGCCAGGGATACGCCCCAAGGCCTCATAAATAGCAAATCTGAGATTACTGTCTTCGGCATTTTCCAGTTGAGCAATGAGGATATCCGCGCCCTGTTTCTCACCGGACATGCCAATAATATTGGCCGCCATGATTTGTTCGTCTTTGCTTCCTGATACCAAGGACCGTTCCAGGGCCGGCAGGACATCCGTGCCTGCCTTGGCCAAGGTAGAGATAACCACACGCCGGAAGGAGGGGTTGGAGTGATGGATAAATTCCACTAGAAAGTCAATGGTCTCCCGGTCTTTAAAACGGGCCAAGTTTTCCACAGCCAGGGCGGTGGGCAGTTCGCAGCCGGCACTCTCATCCCTGACCTCGTTGCTGGCCCTAAGAATATCCATCAGGGCATTGCGGACTTTGGGGAGCTTCATCTCCGCCAGCCCCTGCATGGCACAGCCAGCCACAGTGCAATCTTCATAAGTGAGGTAGGGGAGCAGGCTGTCGACGAGGTTGGGGTCCTTGAAGCTGACCAGGGCCTGGATAACCTCGCCGATAATGTCGCTGTTTGCCGTTCTGGCCAGCACGTGGACCAGGGCCTCCTTGAGGGCATCGGAACCGCCATCTGCAGCGCGGCGGACACAGAGGAGTTGCACGGCCTCTGAGGAGTTGTGGAGGCCGCTGATGATGTGGCCCTCTTGCCCGGCCAACAGGTCAAAGAGGCAGTGATAGATCATCTCGTCCACGGCCTGATCCCCAAGAGGATTGGCATGGAGATCAACCAATGGAGCAATGGCCTCGAGCATCTTGGCCTCTTTGATCTCGTCAAGAATGGTGATCTGCTCGATCATATCTTTGCTGGCAAAGTCTTTTAAGATTTCCATAGATTCCTTATTTGCTGCACTTCTGCCTGGGCAGAGCCGTGAAGAATAGGCCTAAACTGTGTCGTTAATCCGATTGGCTCAGGCCGAAAAATACTAATTAAATGGTACAGATTTCAACTGCCGGAATCAAACTCTTTTCTTCTTCATGTTGAAAATCAAGCAGAGATTTATAAAACGGAGCTAACCTCCTGAAAGATGAGGTGTTCCGCTGTGATGTCAGCATGGATTTTTGGGGATTTTTTTGTGTAATTGGCGATGATTGCTCGAGGTGGCGATGGCTTTGAATTGTTAGAGGCGGGCAATCTTCGGAGCTATCTGTTCCAGGGAGAGGACCTGGACGGCCCCGCCCAAGGCAATGGCCTCTTTTGGCATGCCAAAAACCACGCAGCTCGCCTCGTCCTGGGCAATGGTGTGGGCCCCGGCCTCTTTCATCTCCAGCATACCCTTGGCACCGTCATCACCCATACCGGTCATGATGATTCCCACGGCGTTTTTGCCGGCATAACGAGCTGTGGAGCGAAAGAGGACATCAACTGAGGGCCGGTGACGGCAGACCAAGGGGCCGTCCTTGAGCTCAACATAATAACGGGCGCCGCTTCTCTTGAGGAGCATATGACGGTTTCCTGGAGCAATGAGGGCTTGGCCGCGTAGCACCGAGTCACCGTTTTCGGCCTCTTTGACCCTTATGCGACAGATACTGTTGAGGCGTTCGGAAAAAGCCCTGGTAAAGCCTTCCGGCATGTGTTGAACAATGACCACCCCTGAGCAATCACCGGGCAGGGCCTCCAAAAAAATTCGGAGGGCCTCGGTGCCGCCGGTGGAGGCGCCGACCGCCACCACACTCTCGGTGGTCTGGGCCATGGCCTTGGCTGGTGGTGGTGGCAGAACGGCATCAGCGGTGAGTTTTTTTTCCGCTACCCTCTTCTTGGTTGAAATACGTTTAACTCGTACCTTGGAGGCCGCCTTCACCGCATCGCAGATGCGGATTTTGGACTCCTGGAGAAACTGCTTGGTACCCAACTTGGGCTTGAGGATGATGTCCACCGCTCCGTAATCCAAGGCCTTGAGGGTCGTCTCTGCCCCTTTTTCGGTGAGGGTGGAACACATGACCACCGGGATAGGGTGCTGGCTCATGATTTTGTGAAGAAAGGTGACGCCATCCATTCGGGGCATCTCCACATCAAGCAGGATGACGTCAGGGACCTCTTTGGCAATAAGGTCAGCAGCCACAAAGGGGTCGCGGGCAGCACCCATCACCTCAATGCCGGGGTCCGATTCCAGGGTTTCAGTCAAGGTCTGTCTGACCACGGCGGAATCATCAACGAGTAATACCCTAATTTTCTTGGCCATAAGGAAAATGTCCTACACTGGTTTATCCGGAGAGTTTTTTGTAATAGACATCTCCGGTGTGAGGATAGTAGTAGAGCTTGCAGCCCAAACTTCCCCCCACCTTTTCGACGGTTATACGCACCCTGCTTTTGGCAAGGGCCTGGCGGGCCGCCTCAATGTTCTGGGTGCCGATGGAGGCAGGGGCAGTGGGGCCCTTGCTGAAGGGGGACAGGACGTTAGCACCGCCAAATATCTTGGCCTGCAGGTTGGTGGCTGGACAGGTCTTGTTCCCGGCGGTAAGAATATCCACCATGTACTGCACAGAGGTGTCGACAAAACGGAAGATGTCTTCATTATGACAGTTGCGCCCTGCCGGCATGATACTATGACACATGGCGCCAGTATGAAGTTTTGGGCAATGGATACATACCGACACACAGGAACCGAGAATGGTATGGATGATGGCCGGCTCCTTGGCGACGAACAGCTCACCGGGGTGGAGGAGGACCATGGGCAGCTGCTGGCTGGTGTCGGTCATCACTTGAGGCATTGATATACCGCCGAGTCGATACGTTTCATCTTGTCGTTAACCCCGGTCAGGGATTCTGAATGTCCGGTAAAGAGATAGCCCCTGGGGGTTAGATGGTTGTAAAATTTGTTAAACAGTTGTTCCTGGGTGGTCCGGTCGAAATAGATGATCACATTGCGACAGAAGATGATATCCACCTTCTTGTCGATATTAAAATGGCGATCCATGAAGTTAAGGCGCTGGAAGGTTACCTTCTTTCGCAGTTCCGGCACAATGCGGTGATAGCCCTTGTGTTTTCCTTTGCCCCGCATCAGGTATTTACGTTTGAACATGGGGGACACCGGTGCCACAGCCTCATCTGCATAAATGGCCTCCTTGGCCTTGGTCAGTACCTGGGTGCAGATATCGGTGGCCAGAATGGAAAAGGTGTATCCTGGGTGTTTGCTGAAGAAATCGTCCAGTACCATGGCAAGGGTGTATGGCTCCTCACCACTGGAGCAGCCGGCGCTCCAAACCCGTAGGTTTTTCGTGATGTGTCCCCTTTTTCTCTGCACTATCTTTGGCAGCACCGTGGAGGTCAGTACTTTGAAATGGGCGTTTTCTCTGAAGAAATCGGTCTTATTGGTGCTGACCGCATCGATGAGATGGCATAACTCGGCATCCTGGCCCTCAGGGCTCAAAACATAGTCCAGGTAAACGGAAAAGGAGTGAATTTTAAGATGGCGCAGTCTTTTCTGCAGACGGGCCGTCAGCATGGTTTTTTTTATGGGCGGTAATTTGATGCCGCAGGCTTCATAAATAAAGGCGCTGAATTTACGGAAATCACGATCAGACAGGAGCGCCCCCCCAGCATAGGGAGCAGTCCTGCTGTCGTCAGAGAAAATGGCCATGGAAAATCCGCGTCGCCGTTAAATAGTAATTGTGGCCCCTTCAGCCTCAGGGGCAGCATCAGCTAGCTGGCCCAGAACGCCACTGTCGAAATCGCCCAGGGCAACCTCCCCCTCACTGGCCAGGACTTTGTCGATATCAAGGATGATCAAAAATTTGTCGTCCTCCTGACGCCCCATGCCTTTGATGAACTCGGTGTTGAGGTTAGTGCCCATCTTAGGCACGGCCTCAATGGCATCGGTGGGCAGGTCGAGGACCATCTGCACCGAATCGGTGAGGACGCCCATCTCAACCAGGGCTCCTTCAATGTTCAGTTCGACAATCATAACGCAGGTATTCTTGGTGTGCTCAATGTTCCCCATGCCCAGCTTTTGGCCCAGATCCATGACCGGAACCACATTGCCGCGAAGGTTGATAACGCCGCTTAGGTAATTGGGCATTCGGGGAATCTTGGTCATGGTGGTGACGTCCAGCACCTCCCTCACCTTAGCAATTTCAATGGCAAAGCCCTCATCTCGCAGGGTGAAGGTGAGATACTGGGTGGCTTGGTCAGCGCTGGTGGTGCTTGTCTCAGTCATGGTCATTCTCCTGTAAAGCTCTGTGTCTCAAGGAAAGCCTCCGCTGTGGGAGATAGTATATCGCATGTAAAAGCCCTGTCCACCACCGCAAAAAAAAATAAGCTGAGGAGGTGATGGACAGGCTGGCCTTAATTAAAGGCGCTCAAAATCATCATCCAGCGGGTCATGGCCATAGGGGGAGTGCCCCAGTTTGAGCTTGGCGCCTTTGCCTCCCTGGGCAGGCCTTGTAATGGCCTGGGCCAGGGAGGTATGCCTGCCGGCAGATGGGCCCCTTGGTGAGATGTTGTCACTCTTGCCAGTGGTGGCGATCAAGGAGGCAATGACAAACTGCAGCTCTTCGGCCTGGGCAGAGAGCTCTTCAGCCGTGGCTGCCATCTCTTCAGAAGCGGAGGAGTTTTGCTGGACAACACTGTCCAGCTGTTGCATGGCCTGATTGATCTGTTCGGTGCCGGCATCCTGTTCCACACTGGCAGCGCTGATCTCCTGGACCAGGGTGGCAGTTTTCTGGATGTCAGGGATGATCGAACTAAGCATATTGCCCGACTTGTCGGCGATCTTCACACTTGAGTTGGACAGGGTGCTGATTTCGGCTGCAGCGTTTTGGCTGCGCTCGGCAAGCTTGCGGACTTCCGAGGCCACTACGGCAAAACCCTTGCCATGTTCACCGGCCCGGGCCGCCTCAATGGCGGCATTGAGGGCAAGCAGGTTGGTTTGCCTGGCGATCTCTTCAACAATGGAGATCTTGTCGGCGATCTCCTTCATGGCCTCCACGGCCTCCAGCACGGCCTGACCGCTCTCCTTGGCGGCATCGGAGGTCTGCAGGGCGATTTTTTCAGTCTCCCGGGCATTGTCGGTGTTTTGCCTGATGGTAGCGGCCATCTCTTCCACCGAGGCTGAGGACTCTTCCACGGCAGAGGCCTGTTCGCTGGCCCCCTGGGAAACCTCCTCGGAGGTGGAGCTCAGCTCCAGACTGGCTGAGGTGACATTGTCGGCAATGGTTTTGACATTGGCCAGGGCCTTGGTGATGCTGCGGTTAATTAGGATACCTATACCTGCCCCGGATATCACGGCAATGACTGACAGAATGAGAATCAGCTTAAAGGCGCTCTTTTCATCGTGCTCGGCCTGGAGAGCGGCAGCATTGGTGAATTTCTCCACCTCTTCCAGGAGGCTTGAGATTTCATGCTCAACCTTCTCGCCGCCCTGCTCGACCTTCTCGTCAAGCCCCATTGCTTCATGGATTTTACCTGCAGCCAAGAGGCCAAAAATGTGGAGGATATCCTCTTCCACTTGGTCATGATCTCTCTCTATGGCTTTAATTTGGTCAATGACGTGCTCAAACTCCTGGCGGGTTTTGTTATCCTTAGTGTTGGCAATGCCCTGCTGGGAAATTCTGGTAGCCTCAATGAGCAGTTTGTTGACCTCGTCGCCATTTTTCTGGATCTCAGTTAGCTGGGCCTGCACCTCAGAAAGATTTCCTTTTTCGCCACTCATGAGGCCGCGTTCAAAGTGGATGGCAATCTGCAACTGGTGCTGGATAATTTCTGATATGTTTTCGGAGAGGGGGATGTCCTGTTCGGCAATGCCCTGCAATTCTTCTCCTATTTTGCCCATTTTGGTAACACTAACAGTGGCGATGATAGCCATCATCGCTAGCAAGACAATGATCAGTGTGGCAATGCGAGAACCGACTTTCATGGTGTTTAAAAAGTTCAAACGGCTACCTCCTTTGGTTAAGAAAAAAAATAAGACTACAATGAACGCCATACTTAGGAGGACATAGAGCCAGTTGAAAGAAGAGGTCGATGTATGCTGATTTCCATAAGCTTCACTATTTCCGTGTTTGACCTCGTGATCTTTGTTATTTCGTCGTTGAGATACCTTGCTTGCAGCCATTGAACCATGATCAGCTCCACCGGAGCTCTTGATGAAGCCAGAGTCAGTGTGGGGTTTTGCTTCACCATGGCTGTTATTTTCCGGGGAAATACTGGCATGAGTTATGCCTTCCTGGTTCACCTCCATGACGGTGCGGCCGTTGAGGGCATTGGTAGGTCTGGCATTGGGCCCGATGAGGGCCAGGAATTTCTCGACCTGGTCGTGGCCGACGTCAATGGGGGTCTTCATCACATACCACTGGACGTTCTCGCTGCAGGGCGGGGTGGTGAGGGAGCCGCTGAAGTGGTAGTAGGAACCATTAAAGGGCAGCAGGTCAGATGGGCTGACCTGGACCTGGTGGACGGCCTGCTCATGGTTGAGCTGGTGGGGCAGGTTGGCCCACAGGCTTTGGATTGTTGAGTTCGGGGAGCCTTTTTTCAGGAAGATGCCCACCACGGCCAGTTCACCGGCGTCACTTTTATGGACCAGATGCATCTCCATGTCATAGGGACTGCCACCATAGGTGTTTTCGCTGGGGGCGTGGAAGTGAAACTGCAGCAGCTTATAGACCTTGCCCGCCACCCTGATATAGCTGTTGGAGCTATGGTTGACCTGGATGGTGTGGCCGTTATTGATGATTTTGAGAAAATCGTTCTTATAGTCAAATTCGATGGGACCCAGGTTGACCTTGACTGTTTGGCTGATGTCAATGGGGGACTGGCTCATGCCTGTCTTGCAGGTTACAAAATCGGGGCTGAGGTTGCCCCAGTTCCGGGGGCCATCCTTGCCCTCATAGCTCCAGTGGACACCGCCGGCAGAGGCATGAGCCAGGTGAAAAGCACAGATGACGACTAGAAGCGTGGCCCATATGATGTTAATAACTCTGCTGCTGCGCATGGTATCTCCTGTGGTGGAAACGGTGTGTGTACGCGTTAGAGGGCTTCATGTTCCTCGCGTTGGGCCCGGTGCATGACATCCGGGACATCGAGGATAAGGGCCACCTCGCCGTTGCCGAGGATGGTGGAACCGGAAAGTCCTGTGGCATTACGATAGAGCCAGCCCAATGATTTTAAAACGGTCTGGTGTTCGCCGATAACGTCATCAAGAACCAGGCCAAAGCGTTCACCGTCAATCTTGACAATGACCAGCTGTTCGAGTTCAGGTCGTTCCCCAGGAATGGCGAAGAAATCACGAAGGCGGACGTAAGGCACTAATTGATCGCGGACCGGTAGCATTCTTCGTTCGTGGAAATTGGCGATGTCCTGCTTGCTGAGCTCAACACATTCTTCAACCTGGGTCAGGGGCAGGACGAAATGGGTGTCTTCAACCAGTACCAGGAGGCCGTCTATAATGGCCAGGGTCAGGGGCAGGGTGATGGAAATGGTGGTGCCCTTGCCCTTTTCGCTGTGGGAGACGGTGACGCTGCCCTTGAGGCCGTCCACCGTACTTTTCACCACGTCCATGCCCACGCCGCGCCCGGAGACCGAGGTGACCGAGGCCGCCGTGGACAGGCCTGGTTGGAAGATGGTGTTGTAAATCTCCGTGTCGCTGGGCTCCTCGTCGGCCCGGAAAAGGCCTTTTTCTATGGCCTTTTGGCGAATGGTGTCACGGTCAAGGCCCTTGCCGTCATCGGTGACGGTGATCAGGACAGTGGCCCCAGAGTGGGTGGCGGCCAGGCGGATTGTCCCCTCACGAGGCTTGCCTGCCAACTCCCGTTCTTCTGGGGACTCAAGGCCATGATCGATGCTGTTACGGATCAGGTGGACCATGGGCTCGCCGAGCTGGTCGATGACGTTCTTGTCGAGCTCGGTCTCAGCACCCTCGGTGATCAGGCGGACCTCCTTGCCCAGCTCAGTGGAGAGGTCGCGGACCAGCCGCTTAAAGCGGGAAAAGGTGGTGCCAATGGGCAACATGCGAATATTAAGGACGCAATCTCGCAGTTCACCGGTGAGGCGTTCCACCTCTTCAACCGGTTCAACGAGTTCACTGTCTTGATGGGTACTGCTTACTGCCGTGAGACGGGCCTGGGTAACAACGAGCTCGCCCACCAGATTGATGAGGTTGTCGAGTTTGTCGGCCGCCACCCGGATACTATCAGCCGCCTTGACCACCTTGGCTTTGGCCTTGCTTTTCTTAACAAGCTGTTGCTCCACCAGGGCTGCCTCAACCTGGGAGGGTACAACGAGCTTCTCGGCAATCAACAGTTCGCCAATGGGTTTTTGGTTCTCCAGGACCTGGATCAAATCCTCGGGAGCAATGTCGCCACGGTCAACGAGAATCTCTCCCAGGCGTTTATAGTCCTGAAACTCATCAGCCCCCTCAGTGGCCAGCACGGTGACCTTAACGAGGCAGCTTGACTCGGCAAAGATCAGGGTATCCTCAATGGCATTCAGGCCTTGGTCAGTGGTGAGCAAGAACTCCCAAGGTCCTTCCGAGTCTTCTTTTTCGCCATGGAGAAAGACTGTGCAGTCTCCGAGTTTTTTAAGCTCTTCGATGAGTTGTTCTACGGAGCTGCCGGACTCGAAGAAGGCCGGTGACGGCTTGAGTTGAATACGATAATGACTTAATTTGCCGGCGGTAATGTCTTCGGGTTCGGCCGGTTCCTCCACAGCCTCGCTGGCGGCCTCGGTTGGAGCCGAAACTGTGCCGCCAGCCATGATCTCCTGGAGGGCATCGATAATACGCTTGCCTTCCTCCGGGTCGGCCTCGTCGCCGCCGGTGGCGCCATCAAGCATGGCGCTGATATGATCCCGCGAGGAGAGGGTAAGGTCGATAAGCTCCTTACTCACCGGCACCTGGCCCTCTCGTACCTTGTCAAGGGCCGTTTCAACGTGGTGGGTGAAGTTGGCAATGTCATCAAAGCCAAACATGGAGCCGGAGCCCTTGATGGTATGCATGGCCCGAAAGACCCGGCTGACTATCTTGAGGTCTTCTGGGTTACTCTCCAGTTCCAGCAGGGAGGTCTCAAGCTCTTCCAGCAGCTCTGTGGCTTCCTCCCGAAATATCTCTGCGTATTCCATATCTGCCATTGTGAGGTCCTTTGCATTTGTTGCTATGATGGCGCGTTATCGCCTACGGATGTTGCTAGTAGCGTTCAAAATCATCGCCATGGGGATCTTCGCCCAGGGAGATATTGGCCCCGGCCTGGCTGGAAGCAGGTTGGGGGGCATTCCTTTCAAGGTCGGCCCGAGGAGTGGGGGCCGGTGATGGCATGCCAAGGGCTGGCCGTGGTTGTTGATAGGTCATGGGCTCATTCGGCAGGCTGCCGGCGCCATCTATCCGGAAGAAGGCAATGGCAGACTGGAGGGAGGCGGCCTGGGCTGTGAGCTCCTCGCTGGTGGAGGACATCTCTTCGGCCGCGGCACTGTTGGCCTGAATGACCTGGTCAAACTGTTCAATGGCCTTGGCATTTTCATCAATGCCGCGGGACTGTTCAGTGGATGCGGCATCAATCTCCTGGATGAGCTCGGCGGTCTTCTGGATCTGGGGCACCAGTTCGTCAATGGTGCGGCCGGCATTGGCCGAGGTTTCAACACTGGATGAGGCCACACCCCTGATCTCCTGGGCTGAGACCTGGCTGCGTTCGGCAAGCTTGCGAACCTCGGAGGCCACCACGGCAAAGCCTTTGCCATGTTCACCGGCTCGGGCCGCTTCAATGGCGGCATTAAGGGCCAGGAGGTTGGTCTGGCGGGCAATCTCCTCAATGACCTCAATCTTTTCGGCAATATGCTGCATGGCCTTCACTGTTTCAGCCACAGCCCTGCCACCCTCAACGGCCTCAGTGGCCGCCTTGGATGAGATGGCGGTGGTTTGCCTGGCGTTATCGGCACTCTGGGCCACGGTGCTGGCCAGCTCCTCCATGGAGCTGGAGATCTCCTCCACCGAAGCAGCCTGCTCGCTGGCCCCCTGGGAGACGTCTTGGGAGGTTGAGCTCAGCTGGTGGCTACCGGCAGCAACTTGGTCGGCGGCAAGGCGAACATCCTGCATAACGGAGCGCAGCCTGGCGACCATGGTTTTCATAGCCGTGAGCATGACACCGATCTCATCCTTGCTGTCGACGGTGATGTCAACGCTCAGATCGCCTTCCGCCAGGCGGTTGTTGATGGCAACGGCCTGGTTGAGGGGTTGGGTGATGGAGCGGGTAATCAGAAAACCGCAGGTCAGGGCCAGAAGGGCCGAGAAAATGGTCAGGGTAATTATCAGGCGCGTACTGGTGGTCTGGGCGGCATCGCTCACCACCATGGCAGCGGCCATGTCTTTAGCGGCGCTGGCCTCAACCTCATCCATGGTCAGGTCACCCTTTGAACTGAACTCATCGGCCAGCTTCATGTACTGGCCGCTCTCGACATCCATCTGCAGGACCGCATCCTTCTTGTCGAACATCTGGCCCTTGTCCATGGCCAAGCTGTAAAAGTCCTCATGCTCGGCGACAATCTTGGCTGGCAGCAGGGGGGCGAGCTCCTCGAGCTCCTCGTTGACGGCCTGGAAGGCCTTGCGGAGTTCTGAGGTCTTGGCCAGGGACTGCAGGCCCATGTACTCCTCGGCAATGGCCTGTTGTTCCACCATGAAGGTCTTGGCCTCCATAGTGGCGTCGACCTTGGGGTCTATTTTTTGGGTTCGGGTGAGCTGTTCTTCATGTTTGACCAGCATTCTTTTAAGTTCCGTCAGGTGCTCGTCAAATTCCTCCATGGCCTTCTCAGCAACGGCCTCGGCCACAAGGCCTTGGCGGTGGGCCTTGATCAGGGCCATGGCATTTTTTTGAAACTGTTGATGGTGCTCATTAGCCTTCCTGGTCAGGACCTTTTCCTCTTCAGTGCCGTGCTCCAGGAGAAAAGTGGTGTATTGGTCAAAGTCGGCAAGGCTGGCGTTGAATTCCTTTTCAATGCCATCGAGTTCGTTGACGTCATGGCTGAGGAGAAATTCCCCTAATAAGTCGCGGCCGCTGATCAGGGCAATCATGGCCTCCATGGCCGCATCGGCAACCGGGACCTTTTCATCGAGAATGATGTCGGCTGATTTGCCGGTCTTGTTGAGGCCATTCATCCCTATTAAACCAACAATGGCTACCAAGAGGGCGACCAGGCAGAAGACACCGATCAACCGCACCCCGATTTTCATGTCCTTCATGTTCACTAATGCCATAACTCCTCCGTACACATCTTTGGGTTATAATGGGCAGGGTGCCACCTGCCGGCGGTTCCCCTAGAATCATTTTTTATGACTGGTGCTATGGGTGTCTGAGCATGTTCATGAAGGACTTTTAGCAGGTGTCGCGCCGTGGGAAGAATTTCTTTGGGAATGGCGTTGTGAACGCCTAGTTCCTGTAGTTCCGTGGAAAAACACTTCTGAAGCATTGCCCCCATAGTTGGGTATTTCTACTCAAACTGTTGGATCATGATAGGCACAAGCAAAAAGAAATGTCCAGAGCGAGATAAAAAAATTCTCTAAGAAATTTCCCTATATAAGAGGTGGTATGAGGCCAAAGCAGAGCATGGTCCCTTCTGCTTAGGTTTGAGTTGTTGTGATGATATGTGGGGACTGCCGGCCAGGACAAGAAAGGCAGGAGGGGGTGTGTCAGGTATCGATGTCGGTTGGTGTCGACCTTCGACTGCTTGATAGAAAGGGTATTCCCTATGGTCCTTATGCGGGAAACAAGAGGCTTACCCTTTTAGGGTGAAAAGGAATGCTCCCTGTGGTCGAGAGCATTCCTTGGTAGCGTCCAAGAAGCTTTTATCTCTTGGCCATCTTGGCCCAGGTGTCACGCAGGGTAACGGTACGGTTGAAGACCGGATTTGCCTCGGTGCTCTCTTTGCTGTCCAGGCAGAAGAATCCTACCCGCTCAAACTGAAAGTGAGCTTCGGGGTCGGCCTGGGCCAGGGAGGGCTCGAGCTTGCAATGTTTTAGGGTCTGCAAAGAATCGGGGTTCAGATTTTCCTTGAAGTCAACATCCGGGTCCTCTTCAGGGTTCTCTTTGTTGAACAGGCGGTCGTAGAGGCGGATATCGGCATCCAGGGCATGGTGGGCCGAGACCCAGTGCAGGGTGCCCTTGACCTTGCGGCCATCCGGTGATGAGCCGCCGCGGCTGGCAGGGTCGTAGCTGCAGCGCAATTCGACAACATCGCCGGCGTCGTCTTTGATGACCTCATCACAGGTAATGAAGTAGGCGGCCCGCAGCCGGACCTCACGGCCAGGGGCCAGGCGGAAGAATTTCTTGGCCGGCTCCTCCATGAAGTCATCACGGTCAATGTAAATCTCACGGCTGAAAGGGATCATCCTTGTACCCATCTCCGGGTCCTTAGGATGGTTGGCGATCTCCAGCTCCTCTTCCTTGTCCTCAGGGTAGTTGGTAATCACTACCTTCAGGGGGTTGAGGACGGCCAGGCGACGGGGGGCGATGTCGTTTAAGTCGTTGCGAATGGCATTTTCCAAAACCCCCATGTCAATGCGGCTCTCGCGTTTGGCCAGGCCGATCTCGGCGCAAAAGTTGCGGATGGAGGCCGGTGTATAGCCCCGGCGTCGCAGACCTGAGATGGTCAGCATGCGCGGGTCGTCCCAGGAGCTGACCAGGCCATCGTTAACAAGCTGCATGAGTTTGCGTTTACTCATCACCGTGAAGTTGAGATTAAGCCGGGCAAACTCAATCTGCTGGGGGTGGTAGGGGGTCTGCAAGGTGTCGAGCACCCAGTCGTAAAGGGGGCGGTGATCGGCAAACTCCAGGGTGCACAGGGAGTGGGTGATCTTCTCAATGGCATCGGAGAGACAGTGGGTGAAATCGTACATCGGATAGATGCACCACTTGTCACCAGTACGGTGATGGTTGACCTTGCGGATGCGGTAGATGGCCGGGTCGCGCATATTGATGTTGGGAGAGGCCATGTCGATCTTTGCCCGCAGCAGGTGTTCGCCGTCAGCAAACTCACCGTTTTTCATGCGCTCAAAAAGGTCGAGGTTCTCTTCGACACTGCGGTCGCGATAGGGGCTGTTCTTGCCTGGTTCCTTCAGGGTGCCGCGGTAGGCCCGCATCTCTTCGGCGTTTAAGCTGCAGACGTAGGCCTTGCCAAGCTTAATGAGCTGGACGGCATAGTCGTAGAGCCTGTCAAAATAGTCGGAGGCGTAAAAGAGGTTGTCGCCCCAGTCAAAACCCAGCCACTTGACATCTGCCAGGATCGACTCGGTGTACTCGACGTCTTCCTTCTCTGGATTGGTGTCGTCAAAGCGCATATGGCAGACACCCTGGGGGTACTCTTGGGCCAGGCCGAAATTGAGACAGATAGATTTGGCGTGACCGATATGAAGATAGCCGTTTGGTTCCGGCGGAAAGCGGGTAACCAGACGGCCGTCATTTTTGCCGGCGGCCAGATCTTGAGCAACAATGGTACGGATAAAATCGAGATTGCTTGTGTCTATTTCGGACATTTTTTTTATGTATGCAGAATTAAAAGATCAGAATCGAGAGGTCAGTATAGTAGTGGCCACAGTCCGTTAAAGCTAGAGCGCTAGCTAGTCCTCGAACCATTTGCCGGCCTCGCGCAGGCGGCGAACCACAGTCTCTTGGCCGAGATGGGCAAAGACCTCAAACATGGAGGGACCCTTGATCTGGCCGGTCAAGACGGCGCGGGAGGCGTTAATGGGAATACCGGGCTTGATATCCTTTTCCTCGGCAAAGTCGCGGGCCGCCTTCTCAGCCTCTTCAGCACTGAAATCAGTAATGGCCGCCATTTTCTCGGCCAGTTCCGGCAACCATTCTTTGAGTTCTGCATGCTTGCGGACATTCTTTTTGAGGGCCTTGGGGCACATGTCAAAATCGTCGGCAAACCATGCCCGGCCCTGGGTGGCAAAATCCTTCAGGGTGTAGAAGCGTTCACGGGTCATGTCCAGGGTTTTCAGGTACCAATCTTGGCGTTCGCCTTCGTAGGCCGCATCCCAGATACCGGCAGCCTCCAGCTCTTTTTTGACCAGGGCGCCGAGTTCTGCAAGGTCCATGGTGCGCAGATAATGGGCGTTGATGTTGAGAAGCTTGGGGTCGGTGATAAATTTCGGATCATCCTTTTTATAATTAAAGACGGCGTTTGATTTGTTGATCCGGTCCAGGGTGAAGGCCTCAAGGAGTTCCTCCTTGGAAAAGATCTCCATGTCATCGCCGGCGGACCAGCCCAGCAGACAGAGGAAATTAACCATGGCCCAAGGCAGAAAGCCGTTGTCGCGATACCACTGCACGGCAACGATCTCGCCATGGCTGCGCTTGGAGATCTTGGCCTTCTTGGTGTCAAGGGTCAGCGGCATGTGGGCAAAAACAGGCACCGGGGCCTCCAGGGCCTCATAGAGGAGGATCTGGCGGTTGGTGTTATCCTTGTGGTCCTGGCCGCGAATAATGTGGGAGATGCGGTCACGGATATCATCCACCACGTTGCACAGCAGGTAGAGAGGTTTGCCGTTGGAGCGGACAATGACAAAATCGGAAATCTCGCTGTACCCCTGTTCGATACGGCCCAGGACCTGGTCGTCATAGCCCACAGAGCCCGGACGGTCAGGAACCTTGAAACGAACCACCGATGGAATGCCAGCCGCCTCTTTGGCCGCAACCTCCTCGGGGCTCAGGTTGCGGCAGGTGCCGTCATACTTGACCTCCTGCTTGGCAGCCAAGGCTGCCTCGCGTTTGGCGTCGAGTTCTTCTTTGGTGCAGAAGCATTTGTAGGCCTTGCCGCTGTCGACAAGTTTCTGGGCGGCAGCCTGGTGTTCCTCTGTGAAGTCGGTTTGGAAATAGGGACCCTCGTCCCAGTCGATACCGAGCCAGTTCATGCCATCGATAATGCCCTGGATTGATTCTTCCGTGGAGCGCTCGGCATCGGTATCTTCAATGCGCAAGATGAGTTTGCCATTATGCTTTCGGGCATAGAGCCAGTTCAAAATAGCAGTGCGGGCACCGCCGATATGGAGATAACCGGTAGGACTGGGGGGAAAGCGGAGTCTAACTTCGTTAGCCATGATGTCTGTCCTTAATGTAATTCTGAAATCAACCCATCGCCAAAGGTGAGGCTGGGTTGGATAGTGTTATTTTATGCTTTTGAGTCTTAAATAGTTTGACGCCAAAATACAATGAAAGAACGGTGTATTTAGAAAAAAGAAGGCAGAAATAATGGCTTTGGAGCGCTGGAATGATGCGGCTGCGATTCTGAGCGTGCTTGATGGCAAAAAGAGGGTGCTTGCCCAGAATACCACAGCTAGCCGCGGCAAACATCTGTCAGAGGTTGAGAATCTGCTGGATGGACGGCAGGAATTTTTTTTGCAACAGCTTGATAAACAAGAGGAATATAAAAAAGTAGAAGGCTGAGCTGGCAAAATATGCCAAAGAGACTTAATATAATAAATAGTTTTATGGAGAAATTACCTTGTAAAGGAGGGACATTATGGCAATTGATGGCGTAAGTATTACCACTGTCCAGGACAATAACAGGTCCCAAAGTTTAGATAGCGGCACCAGTATTAAAACCCCTACCCGGGAAAATGAGTTGAACCGGGCG
>JBFFIS010000016.1:0-16165 GCA_041556375.1 Desulfurivibrionaceae bacterium
ATCTTTTTCTGGACTGTATGTAACGCTGTCAGGCGCAAAATGCCTGCAGCGTTACATGCGTTTATGCTTACCTGATAAAGGTAAGCAGGTGTGCCGCCGGATTTTTCCCTTATTTACCGCGGTGTACCAGGTGTTTTCCCGTTGACTCTTTAACTCGATGAGGGTGAGGTTTTTTCCCTGCTCGAGTAATTGGGACCTGTTTGCTTCTGCTCGGCTCTCAGGTGGCTACGGAACGTAAATTTACTTTTAGCCCCTTGTACCTTTAAAAAAAATTGGCGCCATTGGGCCAGCATGTCTGTCCGCCCGCAGTGCCAAGGTCCACTTAGGGCCATAAGATTTAATAAAATAGAAATGAGACGACGCCTGCCTGACTATGAGGGTTGGCGTATAAAAGACGTTTTTCTTTGAGCTTGATTTAGACAAGGACATTTTTTCGATGAAAAGCATGAGACGCGTTAGAAAGAGCTTCGCTAAGATTGGTGATTTAATCCAGAAACCCCATCTTATCGATATGCAAAAAAGATCCTATGATGATTTTTTGCAAATGGCTGTGGCGCCTGACGAGAGAGAAGATTCTGGTCTCCAGGGTGTTTATAAATCCGTGTTCCCCATTGACGATTTTAACGGTAACTGCACCCTTGAGTTCGTCAACTACACCTTCGGCGAACCCAAGTATAGCGTTGAAGAGTGCCGTGAGCGGGGTATGACCTATGATGTTCCTCTGAAAATAACCGTACGTCTGATCACCTTTGATGTTGACCCGGAGACTGAGGCCAAGTCAATCCGCGATATTAAAGAGCAGGCTGTCTATCTCGGCTCACTGCCCCAGATGACCAAGAGCGGTGTCTTTGTGGTTAACGGCACGGAACGGGTTATTGTTTCACAGCTCCAGCGTTCCCCCGGTCTCTTTTATGCCCACGATAATGGCAAGACCTCTTCCGGCGACAAGCTGCTCTATTCGGCTCGTATCATCCCGGTGCGTGGTTCCTGGGTTGACTTTGAGTTCGATGCCAAGGATGTGCTCTTTGTCCGTATTGATCGGCGCCGTAAATTTCATGTCACAACCTTGCTAAAGGCTCTCGGGCATGACTCTGCCAGCCTGCTTAAGTATTTTTATAATACCGAGACCATCAAGTTTGAAAAAGGTAAGGTTTACTGCTCCTTTGATGCAACGACCTTTACCGGCACCCGGGCCCAGAAGGATATAATTGATCCGGCCAGTGGTGATGTTCTGGCCAAGACGGGTCGTAAGATCGGCAAGGCTTTGGCCATCAGGATTGCCAAGGCCGGAATTGATTATGTCGAGATTGAAGCGGAAACCGTTGTCGGCCGTTTTGTTGCTGATGATATTGTCGACGGTGCCACCGGTGAGATCATTCTCCCCTGTAATGGTGAGTTGACCGAAGCTGTTTTAGAGACCATCGCCGAAGCTGGTATTACTGAGATTGAGACCCTGCATATCGATGGTGTTACCTCTACCGATTCTTTCAGAAAGACCCTTTTTCTCGATAAGACCACTTCCACCGAAGAGGCCTTGCTTGAAATCTATCGTCGTCTGCGTCCCAGCAGCCCACCCACCATTGAGGTTGCTACAAGCTTTTTTGAGAACCTCTTCTTTAATCCGGACACCTACGATCTTTCTGAGGTTGGGCGTTTCAAGGTCAATGCCAAGCTTGGCTTTGACACTCCGGTAGAGACCCGCACTCTGACCCGCGAGGACATTATCGAAGCGGTTCGTTACCTGGTCCATCTTAAGGAATCACAGGGAGCTGTCGACGATATCGATCATCTTGGTAATCGCCGGGTTCGCACGGTTGGTGAGCTCGTTGAAAATCAATACCGCATGGGACTTGTTCGCATGGAACGGGCCATTCGTGAGCGCATGAGCCTGCAAGAGATTGAGACCCTCATGCCCCATGATCTCATCAATCCCAAGCCCATTACCGCAGCCATCAAGGAGTTCTTTGGTACCAGCCAGCTCTCCCAGTTCATGGACCAGACCAACCCCCTCTCCGAGGTGACTCATAAGAGAAGGTTGTCAGCTCTCGGACCTGGTGGTCTGTCCCGCGAGCGTGCCGGTTTTGAGGTTCGCGACGTTCATCCCACTCATTATGGCCGTATCTGTCCCATTGAGACACCTGAGGGCCCCAATATCGGTCTCATCGTTTCTCTGGCATCCTATGCCAAGGTCAATGAGTATGGTTTCATTGAAACTCCCTACCGTACTGTTGCTAATGGTAAGGTGACCGATGACGTCAACTACATGACCGCTCTTAAAGAGAAGGGCCAGGTTGTTATTCCCGCCCAGGTAAAGATCGATAAGAAGGGTGTCATTGATGAGGACAATGTCATTGCCCGTCAGGACGGTGAGGTTCTCCTTGCCGGCAAAGACATAATCACCCATATGGATGTCTCGCCTAACCAGCTGGTGTCGGTTGCGGCCTCCCTGATCCCTTTCTTGGAAAATGATGATGCCAACCGCGCACTCATGGGTTCCAACATGCAGCGTCAGGGTGTGCCCTTGCTGCGTACCGCGTCGCCTCTGGTAGGTACCGGTATGGAGAAGACGGTGGCCCGCGATTCCGGCGTCTGCCTGCTGGCCGATGGCTCTGGTGTTGTTGAAGAGGTGGACGCCAACCGTGTTGTTGTTCGCTATGACGTCCCTGGTACCGGAGGATTTGATACCGGTATCGGTATCTACCGCCTTGACAAGTATAAAAAGTCTAACCAGTCTACCTGTTTTACCCAGACACCTGTAGTTCTTCCTGGCGAAAGGGTGGTCGAAGGTCAGCTCTTGGCCGATGGCCCTGGAACTGAGTGTGGCGAACTTGCCCTTGGCAAGAATGTCACCATCGCCTTTATGCCTTGGCGGGGTTACAACTTCGAGGATTCCATTCTCATCAACGAGAAACTCCTCAAGCAAGACACCTACACCTCTGTCCATATTGAGGTTTTTGAGACCGTGGCTCGTGACACCAAGCTTGGCAAAGAGGAGATCACCCGTGATATCCCCAATGTCAGTGAAGAGTCCTTGGCCAATCTTGATGAGTCCGGTGTTGTTCGTATCGGTGCTGAGATCAAGCCTGGTGATACCATGGTCGGCAAGGTGACACCGAAGGGTGAAACCCAGCTCTCTCCTGAGGAGAAGCTGCTGCGGGCCATCTTCGGTGAGAAGGCCGGCGATGTCAAGGATACCTCCTTGCGGGTTCCACCCGGTGTTGAAGGCGTGGTTATCGATGCTAAGGTCTTTTCCCGTAAGGGCGTTGAGAAGGATGAACGTTCCTTGGCCATTGAAGATTTTGAGATTAACCGTCTCCATCGCGACATGGATGACGAGGTTAACTGCCTGAAGAATGCGGTGCGTAACTCCATTGCTGACTTGCTTTCCAAAGAGAAGGCCGCCTCTTCCGTTGTCTCTCAAAACGGTGAGGTTCTTATCGAGCAGGGGGGCCGGATTACCGGTGAGGTTCTGGAAAAAATGTCCCTTTCTGCAGTTAAGCGCATTGACTACACCCATCGCGAGCGTTTTGAGGGTGAGGTCGAACTGATCTTCCAACGTTATGACAAGCAGGTTAAGGAAGTGAAGAAACGCTATGAGAACCGGATCAATCGCCTCAAAAAAGGTGATGATCTGCCTCCGGGCGTCATCAAGATGGTTAAGGTCTACATCGCGGTCAAGCGTAAGCTCTCTGTTGGTGATAAGATGGCCGGCCGCCATGGTAATAAGGGTGTTGTTTCCCGTATTCTTCCCGAAGAGGATATGCCCTATTTTGCCGATGGTACCAGTGTCGACATCGTGCTTAACCCCCTCGGCGTTCCTTCTCGTATGAATGTCGGTCAGATCCTTGAGGTTCATTTGGGCCGCGCTGCCAAAGTGCTTGGTGAGCAGATTCAGGCCATGGCTGAAAAGCGTGACCTGGCGAGCATCAAGAAGAAGCTTAAGGCGGTCTATAGCAAGGATGAGTATGACCGCATAGTTGATGGCTTCAGTGATGATGAGCTGCTTGACTACGCCAAAAACAGCCTGGCCAGCGGCCTCCACATGGAAACACCTGTTTTTGACGGTGCCCGGGAGAGCGAGATTCGTGCCATGCTGGTTGAGGCCGGCGCTGAGGAGGTCGGTCAAACGACCCTCTATGATGGTCTGACCGGCGAGCCCTTTGCCAACCAGGTTACCGTGGGTACCATGTACTTCTTGAAACTCCACCATCTGGTTGACGACAAGATTCATGCCCGGTCCACCGGTCCCTACTCCCTTGTTACCCAGCAGCCCTTGGGTGGTAAGGCTCAGTTTGGTGGCCAGCGTCTTGGTGAGATGGAGGTGTGGGCCATGGAAGCGTATGGTGCCGCCTATACTCTCCAGGAATTTCTCACAGTCAAGTCGGATGATGTTGCCGGCCGGACCAAGATGTATGAGAAAATTGTTAAAGGCAATAATTTCCTGGAAGCAGGACTGCCGGAATCATTCCATGTTCTTGTTAAGGAACTCCAAGGCCTGTGCCTTGATATGGAATTGATGGAGTAGCAAGAGACCCGTTTTAGGGAAGTTAAAGAAATTACGAAGTTATAGATTAAAGAAGGTCAGCAGCAGAGAGATAAAATAGGGATCTTCCCTCTCTCTCAGCGCTGACCTCTTAAAATTCTCAATAACTTGAGGTGCATCTGTGGACGAACTTTTCACCTTTTTTACCAAGGCAAAAAAGACAATAGATTTCAGCAAGGTACGTATTTCCCTTGCTTCTCCGGAAAAGATCAACGAGTGGTCCTATGGCGAGGTCAAGAAGCCTGAGACCATTAACTACCGGACATTCAAACCGGAAAGGGAAGGTCTTTTCTGTGCCAAGATTTTTGGCCCGGTCAAGGATTACGAGTGTAACTGCGGAAAGTACAAGCGCATGAAGCATCGCGGCGTGGTCTGCGAGAAATGCGGGGTTGAGGTTATTCAATCCAAGGTACGCCGTGAACGCTTGGGACATATTACCCTGGCGGCCCCGGTAGCCCATATCTGGTTTTTGAAGAGTCTGCCCTCTAAGATTGGTAATCTCTGTGATATGACCTTGAAGGAGTTGGAGAAGGTACTCTACTTTGATTCCTATGTGGTTGTGACTTCTGATGAGCCCAGCATTACCATGGGTACCCTGATGAATGAGGAGCAGTATCGCCAGAGTCGTGAAGAGTTCCCTGGCAAGTTTACCGTCGGTATCGGTGCCTCGGCAATCAAGGATATCTTGAGCTCGCTTGATCTTCCCGCCCTTTCCGTGCAGCTGCGTGAAGAGATGCGGACTACCGGTTCTGAGGCCAAGCGCAAAAAGTACGCCAAGCGTCTTAATGTCGTCGAGGCCTTCAAGGATTCAGGCAATAAGCCGGAATGGATGATTCTCGAGACCATCCCCGTCCTGCCCCCGGATCTGCGGCCCTTGGTGCCCCTGGAAGGTGGTCGTTTTGCCACCTCTGATCTCAATGATCTCTATCGCCGGGTAATCAACCGTAACAACCGCCTCAAGCGGCTGCTCGACCTTGATGCCCCTGAGATCATTATCCGCAACGAAAAACGGATGCTCCAGGAGGCCGTCGATGTGCTGTTTGATAATGGCCGTCGTGGTAAGACTATTACCGGGCCTAATAAACGGCCGCTCAAGTCGCTCTCTGACATGCTCAAAGGTAAGCAGGGTCGTTTTCGCCAGAACCTGCTTGGTAAGCGTGTTGATTACTCCGGTCGTACCGTTATTGTTGTCGGGCCTCATCTTCGCCTCCACCAGTGTGGACTGCCTAAGAAGATGGCTCTCGAGCTTTTTAAGCCTTTTATCTACAACAAGCTAGAGGGCTTGGGGTATGTCACCACCATCAAGAGCGCTCGTAAGATGGTAGAGAAAGGCACTAAAGAGGTTTGGGACGTCCTTGATGACGTTGTTCGCGAGTATCCCATTATTCTTAACCGGGCCCCGACCCTTCATCGCCTCGGTATGCAGGCCTTTGAGCCGGTTCTCATCGAGGGTAAGGCCATCCAGCTTCATCCCCTGGTTTGTGCCGCCTTTAACGCCGATTTTGATGGTGACCAGATGGCGGTCCATCTGCCTCTTACTGTAGAGGCCCAGATGGAGGCCCGGGTGTTGATGATGTCCACCAACAACATCCTGTCCCCCGCCCATGGCGAGCCCGTTATTATTCCCAGTCAGGATATCGTTCTTGGTCTCTACTATATGACCAGAGAGCGTCTCTATGCCAAGGGCCATAACAAGGTATTCTCCTCTGCCGAGGAGGCGTGCATCGCCTATGACTATGGTGAGGTTCACCTGCAGGCCATGATCAAGGTCCGTATTGACGGCAAGATTGTTGATACCACCATGGGCCGGGTTCTTGTTGGCCAGTTATTGCCCAAGTCCGTGGCTTTTGACCAGGTAAATAAGAATCTGGGCAAGAAGGCCTTGGCCAAGCTCATTGATCATACCTATCGTCATGCCGGCACCAAGGATACCGTTATCCTTGCCGACCGTCTGAAGGATATGGGCTATGAGTTCGCCACCCGAGCAGCGGTGTCCATCTCCATTAACGACATGCTCATTCCTCTTTCCAAGGAAGAGACCCTGGCCAAATCGGAGCAGGATGTCATGGATGTTGAGAATCAGTACGCCGATGGTCTGATCACCTCTGGTGAGAAGTACAACAAGGTCGTTGATATCTGGTCGAAGACCACTGATAATGTCGCCCAGGACATGATGAGCGAGCTTTCGGTAGACTATATTCAGAATCCTGAGACTAAAAAGATGGAGGAGACGCCGAGCTTCAATCCCATCTATATGATGGCTGATTCCGGTGCTCGTGGTTCTAAGGACCAGATTCGCCAGCTTGCCGGTATGCGTGGTCTGATGGCCAAGCCTTCTGGTGCCATCATCGAGACCCCTATTAAGGCAAATTTCCGCGAAGGTCTCACCGTTCTTGAGTACTTCATCTCAACACATGGTGCCCGTAAAGGTCTTGCTGATACAGCGCTGAAGACAGCTAACTCCGGTTATCTGACCCGTCGTCTGGTTGATGTTGCCCAGGACTCCACCATTGTTGAGAAGGATTGCGGCACCCTGGATGGTATTCTCGCCGAGCCCCTTGTTGAGGGTGGTGAGATTATCCAGAAGGTCAGTGAGCGCATCCTGGGTCGGGTGGCCTTGGAAGATGTTGTTGACGCCTTTACCGGTGAGGTCATTGTTGAGGCCAATACCCAGTTTACTGAAGAGAAGGTCAAGGCCATTGAAGATGCCGGTATTGACCGGGTGCCTATGCGCTCCGTTCTTACCTGCCGCTCCAAGCGCGGTGTCTGTGCCCTTTGTTATGGTCGTGATCTTGGCCGTGGCCATATGGTCAACAGCGGTGAGGCCGTTGGTATCATCGCCGCTCAGTCCATTGGTGAGCCTGGAACCCAGCTTACCATGCGTACCTTCCATATTGGTGGTACGGCGAGTCGTGCCGTTGAAACAGCCGAGGTTCGCAGTCAGCATGGCGGTTTCCTGAAGTATAACGATCTCCACTGTGTTGCCAATCAAGAAGGTGATTTGGTTGTTATGAACCGTAATGGTGATATCTCCGTTCTTGGTCCCAAAGGACGTGAGCGCGAGCGTTATCCGGTGCCCTACGGTGCGGTACTCCACGTTGCCGATGGCGGCGAGATGGAGCCCAATACCATGATTGCCGACTGGGATCCCTATACCATCCCCATTGTTACTGAGATCGGTGGTGTGGTGAAACATGAGGATATCGTCGAAGGTGTCTCCATGCAGGAGAAGAAGGACCAGATTACCGGTAAATCAAGTTCGGTAATTACCCCGTCCAAAAGCTCCGCCTTGAACCCCCTCATCTCCCTGCGTACCGATAAGGGTAAGCCCGTCAAGCTCGACAAGACTGGTATCCCAGCCCGCTACTCATTGCCAGTGGGTACCATTATTTCCGTGAAAGACGGTGATGTTGTTGAGGCTGGTGCCGTTCTCGGAAAGATTCCCCGTGAAACCACGAAGACTAAGGATATCACCGGTGGTCTGCCCCGTGTTGCCGAACTCTTTGAGGTGCGCAAGCCCAAAAAGCATGCCGTTATCTCCGAGATTGACGGCCGGGTCACCTTTGGCAAGGAGCTCAAGGGTAAACGTCGGGTTGTTGTTACACCTGAACTTGGTGAGCCCAGAGAGTATCTCATCCCCAAGGGCAAGCATATTGCCGTCCATGAGGGTGACTATGTCAAATCTGGTGAGCCTCTGATGGATGGCTCCCCTGATCCTAATGATATTCTTCGCGTCCTCGGTGTTAAGGAGCTTGCCAAGTTTATGGTCAACGAGATCCAGGAGGTCTATCGCCTTCAGGGTGTAAAGATCAACGACAAGCATATCGAGGTTATTGTCCGCCAGATGTTGCGCCGTGTTCAGATTACCGGTGTCGGTGACTCTACATTTATGCAGGGTGAGCAGGTTGAGTGGTGGAAGTTTAACGAGGTTAATGAGAAGCTCTTGCAGGAAGGCAGCATGCCGGCCCAGGCAGAGCCTCTGCTCCTCGGTGTCACCAAGGCCTCCTTGAGTACCGACAGCTTTATTTCGGCTGCCTCCTTCCAGGAGACCACCAAGGTCCTGACTAATTCCGCCATGGCCGGTCGTGTCGATGACCTCAGTGGCCTCAAGGAAAATGTTATTATGGGCCGCCTTGTGCCTGCTGGTACCGGTCTGAGTAGCTATAAGGTGAAATAAGGTCAGTCCTTGAGAAGGTAGGCAATGGCAGAAGATGAATTTTTTCATTTGATGGCATTGCATACTTCTTGACAATAAAATGACCTTCGTGTATCTATGTCGTTTCTCTTGCTAAGGGTGAGTATCTTCCTGCTTGAGAAACTTGTGGCGGCCCTTAAAATAACAATAAAAAAAGGCCGTACTAAAATTTGTTTTCATTACATTTAATATAAGGAGTTTGTTCAATGCCAACCATAAACCAACTGGTCAGGCAGGGTCGGAAGAAATCTGTAAAGCGTACTACTACGCCGGCTCTCCAGGCATGTCCCCAGAGACGTGGCGTTTGTACCCGCGTATATACGACCACCCCTAAAAAACCAAACTCTGCTCTTCGTAAGGTAGCAAGAGTCAGGTTGACCAATGGAATCGAGGTTACCTCATATATTCCTGGTATTGGACATAACCTTCAAGAGCATTCTGTTGTGCTGATACGTGGCGGCAGGGTAAAAGATTTACCCGGTGTTCGTTATCATGTTATCAGGGGAACGCTTGATACCCTGGGAGTTTCTGATCGTCGTCAGGGTCGCTCTAAATATGGTGCAAAAAGGCCTAAGTAAGAGGATTCAATAATATGCCAAGACGTAGATTAGTTGCCAAAAGACAGATCCCTGGTGATCACCGCTATAACTCAGTACTTGTTTCCAAGTTCATCAACACCTTGATGAGTGATGGTAAGAAGTCTGTTGCTCAGAATATTTTTTACGGCGCCATGGATCTTCTCGAGGGAAGAATCAGCGAAGACGAGCCTTTTGCCGTCTTTGAGAAGGCTATGGACAATGTACGTCCCCGGCTTGAGGTTAAGTCCCGCCGTGTTGGTGGTGCTACCTATCAGGTGCCCCAGGAGGTTCGTCCTGAGCGTCGTAACGCTTTGGCTATGCGCTGGCTCTGTGAGCATGCCCGCAAGCGTAACGGTCGCAGTATGGCCGAGAAGCTGGCTGCTGAATTTGCCGATGCCTATGCCTCTCGCGGTGCAGCAGTGAAGAAACGTGAGGATACTCACCGTATGGCAGATGCCAATAAGGCCTTTGCTCATTATCGCTGGTAAGATCTTTACGGTTGATAATATGTTTTCCGGTGCTGATTTTTTTTTCAGTGCCGGAAATTTTTTTAAAGAACATTCGTTGACAAAAGAAGGGTTACCCGTTATAAACTCACTCTTTTATTGGCCCAGCTTTTAAGGTCAGGCTTTACTCGTTTAAAGCCGAGATGTTTGGCCAAGGTATATTATTATCATGGCAAAGAACATCTCTCTTGCCCGATTGCGCAATATTGGCATTATGGCCCATATTGATGCCGGCAAGACGACAACAACGGAAAGAATACTCTACTACACCGGGCGCTCCCATAAGCTGGGTGAGGTTCATGAAGGCACAGCCGTCATGGACTGGATGGAGCAAGAGCAGGAGAGGGGGATTACGATCACCTCTGCCGCCACAACCTGTGAGTGGAAAGATCATCGTATCAATATAATTGATACGCCAGGGCATGTGGATTTCACCCTGGAAGTTGAAAGGTGTCTGCGGGTACTGGATGGTGTAGTTGCTGTTTTCTGTGCTGTTGGTGGAGTCGAGCCCCAGTCAGAAACAGTGTGGCGCCAGGCAGAAAAATATGGTATTCCCCGCCTGGCATTTGTCAACAAGATGGACCGCGTTGGTGCTGATTTTGATCGCTGTGTCTCCATGTTGGAAGACCGCTTAGGCGCCAATACTCTTCCTGTGCAACTCCCCGTTGGCAGTGAAGATAAGTTTCGCGGAATCATTGATCTCATTTCAGCTGAAATGATGGTCTTTGATGAAGAGACTCAGGGATTAGAGATTACCTCTCAAGCAATCCCTGAGGAATTCGAAGAAGAATTCACGGCTGCACGTATGGCACTCCTCGAGAAGCTGGCCGACTTCGATGAGGGTGTCATGGAAAAATATCTTGAAGAGCAGCCCATTGCTGCGGATGAAATTATCCGGGCAATCAGGGCCGCGACTATAAAATTGGATCTTGTGCCGGTCCTTTGTGGGAGTGCATTTAAGAATAAGGGTGTGCAGCCTTTACTAGATGCCGTTCTTGCCTATCTGCCCGCACCTAGCGATATTCCACCTGTAGAGGGTGTTGATAAGCAGGGTGAGATCGTCAGCAGGAAGACTGGAGCCAGCGAAAAGTTTTGTGCCTTGGCATTTAAACTTATGGCTGACCCCTTTGTTGGGACACTGGCTTTTATCAGGGTTTACTCTGGCAAGATTGCTGTTGGGGATAAGATCTATAATCCTGTGAAGTCAAAACAGGAAAAGATCAGCCGCATCCTCAAAATGCACGCTAATAAGCGTGAAGAGGTTAAGGAGCTTGGCCCTGGCGACATTGCCGCCCTGGTTGGCTTACGGTATTCGACCACTGGTGATACTTTGTGTTCCGCCGGTGATTATATAGTTCTGGATCAGATGGAGTTTCCGGAACCTGTCATCAGCATTGCCATTGAACCTAAGACCAAGGCTGATGAAGAGAAGCTTTTTGAGAGCTTAGAAAAATTGGCCCTGGAAGATCCATCCTTCCATGTCGGCACTGCTGCTGACACAGGTCAAACCCTGATTTCCGGTATGGGTGAGTTGCACCTGGAAATCATTGTTGATCGTCTTCTTCGCGAGTTTAAGGTCGGCGCTAACGTCGGTAAACCGCAGGTTGCCTATAAAGAGACGATCACCAAGCAGGGTCAGGCAGAGAATGAATATGTTCAACAGACCGGTCAGCATCAATATGGCCATGTCTGCTTGGAAGTTTCGCCTCTTGCGCGTGGAGAGGGGAAACAGTTTGAAAGTCAGGTCAGCGAGGAAACCATTCCGGCTGAATTTACTGCTGCTATTGAGCGCAGTATTTATTCAAGTCTGGATTCCGGAGCACTTCTTGGCTTTCCTGTAACAGATATTAAGGTCACCTTGGTTGGTGGCTCCTTTCACGAGGAAGATTCAACCGAGCAGGCCTTTGGGGTTGCCTCAGCTATGGCTCTAAGAGAGGCCATGCTTGCCGCCCAACCAGTACTCCTGGAGCCGATGATGGCTCTGGAAATTCTGGTACCTGAAGCCAGTATGGGGGATGTGATTGCAGACCTGAACACCCGCCATGCCAAAATTAATGGCATGGAAGGGCGTGAAAATGGCTTTCAGGAGATTGAGGTTGAGGTTCCCCTCGCACAGATGTTTGGCTATGCGACTGATTTGAGATCAGCCAGTCAGGGCCGGGCAAACTTCACTATGCAGTTTGCCAATTATGCAGAAGTACCGAAGAAGACGAGTGACAAGATCATTCAGAAAGTGAAAGGATTAATCTGATTTTAAGCCTCCTCCTAGTCGATTAGGAAAGGGCATTATTAAAATTCGAGGAAAAGCAATGGCTAGAGAGAAATTTGAACGCACCAAACCCCATGTAAACATTGGCACCATCGGACACGTAGATCATGGTAAAACCACCCTGACTGCGGCGATTACCACTGTTCTTTCCCATAAAGGCTTTGCTAAGTTGACTGACTTCAGCGACATTGATAAGGCCCCTGAGGAAAAAGAGCGCGGCATTACCATCGCCACCGCCCATGTTGAGTATGAGACCGAAAATCGTCATTATGCCCATGTGGATTGTCCTGGCCATGCTGATTACATCAAGAACATGATTACCGGTGCAGCCCAGATGGACGGCGCTATTCTGGTAGTTGGTGCTGATGACGGCCCCATGCCTCAGACCCGTGAGCACATTCTCCTTGGTCGCCAGGTTGGTATTCCATCAATTGTTGTCTTCCTTAATAAGGTAGACCTCGTTGATGACGAAGAGCTTCTTGAGCTGGTTGACATGGAGCTTCGTGAGCTTCTTGATAACTACGAGTACCCAGGTGACGATACCCCAATCATCCCCGGTTCCGCTCTGAAGGCCCTTGAGAATCCCACCGATGAGGCCGCCACCAAGTGTATCTGGGACCTCATGGAGGCCTGTGACACCTTTATCCCTGAGCCTGCTCGCGATATCGACATGCCTTTCCTGATGCCTGTTGAGGACGTCTTCTCTATCTCCGGTCGTGGTACTGTAGCCACCGGTCGTATTGAGCGCGGTGTGGTTAAGGTTGGTGACGAGATTGAGATCGTCGGCATCAAGGACACCGTAATGACCACTGTTACCGGTGTTGAGATGTTCCGCAAGCTGCTTGATCAAGGTCAGGCTGGTGATAACGTAGGTGTGCTTCTTCGCGGCACCAAGCGTGAAGATATTGAGCGCGGTCAGGTCCTGTCAGCCAAGGGTTCCATTAAGCCGCATCTTAAGTTTAGCGCTGAGTGCTATATCCTGAGTAAGGAAGAGGGTGGACGTCATACTCCTTTCTTCAACGGCTATCGTCCCCAGTTCTATTTTAGAACCACCGATGTAACCGGTGTAATTAATCTTCCAGAGGGTGTTGAGATGGTAATGCCTGGTGACAACGTCACCGTTGAGGGCGAGCTGATCACCCCCATCGCCATGGAAGAGGGTCTGCGCTTTGCCATCCGTGAGGGTGGTCGTACTGTAGGCGCCGGCGTCGTAAATAAGATTATTGAGTAATACTTTCTAACGAGATTACTATGATTCAGACACAGAAAATTCGTATTCGCTTAAAGGGATACGATCATAAGCTACTCGACCAATCCACGATGGAGATTGTTGAAACAGCAAAGAGAACCGGTGCCACTATTGCCGGTCCTATTCCGCTGCCTACCTCCGTTAATAAGGTTTGTGTTCTGCGCTCCGTTCATGTTGATAAGAAATCACGTGAGCAGTTCGAGATGAGAACACACCGCCGGCTTCTCGATATTTTGGAGCCTACCCAGCAGACCATCGATTCACTGATGAAGCTTGAGCCTTCTGCTGGCGTGGATGTTGAAATTAAACTCTAAGCCTCGCGCTTATGAGCTCACCAACTGATTTTAGAGAAGATTATGCCTAAGACACTTGGAATACTAGGAAAAAAAATCGGCATGACCCGGGTTTACTCTGAGACAGGAAGCGTCATTGGCGTTACTGTCGTAGAGACCGGCCCCTGCTATGTTCTCCAGAAAAAAACCACCGGCAAGGAAGGCTATAATGCCATCCAGGTAGGTTTTGGCGCCAAAAAGGAGTCCAGAGAAAATAAGCCTAACGCTGGCCATTTTAAGTCTGCCGGTCAGGGTTGTTTTTACCACGTCAAGGAGTTTCGTGTTGATGATCCTGATCAGTACGAACTTGGCCAGAAGATTGCCGTTTCTGATCTTTTTAAGATTGGTGACGTTGTCGATGTTACTGGTACCTCGAAGGGTAAAGGCTTTCAGGGTGTTATGAAGCGTCATGGCTTCAGCGGTGGACCAGGCGGCCATGGTTCTAACTTTCATCGGGCACCGGGTTCTATTGGTATGTGTGCCTGGCCAGCCAGGGTCGTCAAGGGAAAGAAGCTTCCTGGGCGCATGGGTGGAAAGGTAGTAACCAAGAAGAATGTGATCATCATTGATATCCGCGAGGATGACAATGTTATGGTCGTGAAGGGGCCATTGCCCGGTGCGAAAACCGGTGTTGTCCAGATTTATAGCAAATAACTTTGGTTGATATACGTTATCAACCTTTAATAAACATGTCGGGGGTGCCAGCAAATGGCCGTAACGCAAGTTTATAATACAAAGAAAGAAAAAGTCGGCGAAGTAACGTTGAATGACGATCTTTTTGGAGTTGAGGTTAAAACTCATATCCTTCACGATGTTGTCAGAATGCAGCTTGCCAATAGAAGATCAGGCAACTCCTCTACCAAGACCCGTGTTGAGGTCGCTGGTTCAGGCGCCAAGCCTTGGAAACAAAAGGGAACTGGTCGGGCCAGAGCTGGTAGCCGTCAGTCCCCCATTTGGCGCGGAGGTGGTGTCGCATTTGGTCCCAAACCTCGTGACTACAGCTACAAGCTTCCCAAAAAAGTTCGTAAGCTTGGTCTGAAAATGGCACTGTCCACTCGTTTTTCTGAGGATCAGCTTATTGTTGTTGATTCCCTGGAGATGGCAGCGATCAAATGTAAGGATTTTGTCAGTGTCATGAATAATCTTGAGGTCAAAAATGCCCTGATTATTATTCCTGATCACGATGAGACTATTGAGAAATCTTCTCGTAATATCCCTAAAGTAAAGGTTCTTCCTGTGAGTGGCCTGAATGTCTACGACATTCTCCTCCATGAGAAACTGATCTTGGTGCAGACCAGCATCGAGAAGCTTGAAGAGAGGTTATTGACATGAACAACCTGTATAACATCATAAAAAAACCATGCCTCACTGAAAAGGGTATGGCTCTTCAAGAGATTGAGAATCAGGTGGTCTTCAAGGTTGATCCTCGGGCTAATAAGCTCGAGATTAAACAGGCCGTTGAAAAACTGTTCAACGTTCAGGTTGAAGCCGTTCGTACCTGTAACGTTCATGGCAAGAAGAAGAGAATGGGTAAACATATGGGCCAGCGTTCCAATTGGAAAAAGGCCATTGTGTCCCTTGCTGAAGGCAGCTCTATCGATTTCTTGGAAGAACTGTAAGGTTTATTTAAGCGACTGGCCAACAGGCTAGCCTTAAAAGGATTTTTTTAGCTGCATACAGGCAGCGTTAAATATTATCGGGGTCACAAATGGCTATTTTAAAGACATATAAACCCACCTCGCCTGGTAGAAGAAACTATATTTCAGTACTCGATCCTGAGTTGTCTAAGGGTCGTCCTGAAAAAAGCCTGGTCCGGGCTAAAAGCAAGTCCGGTGGTCGTAATAATTACGGGCGGATGACTGCTCGCCATATTGGTGGCGGTCATAAGCGTAAGTACCGTGTTATCGATTTCAAGCGGGATAAGGAAAATATTCCTGCCAAAGTTGCGGCAATCGAGTATGACCCTAACCGTACCGCCAATATTGCCCTCCTCTTTTATGCTGATGGTGAGAAACGTTATATCCTTTCTCCCCATGGTATCAAGGTTGGCGATATTGTTGAGACCGGTGCCGAGGTTGATATCAAGCTTGGTAACTGCCTGCCCATGGCCAATATCCCCTTGGGTTCAATCATCCATAATATTGAGATGAAGATTGGTAAAGGTGCTCAGCTTGTTCGTTCCGCCGGTACTGCTGCCCAGCTCATGGCTAAAGAGGGTGAGTATGTACTTGTGAAGCTTCCTTCCGGTGAGGTTCGTAAGTTTCATAAGCGCTGTCGGGCTTGTGTAGGTCAGATTGGTAACATCCTTCATGATAGCCAGAAGCTTGGTAAAGCTGGTCGTAACCGCTGGAAAGGTCGTCGGCCTAAGGTTCGTGGTGTTGCAATGAACCCCCATGATCATCCAATGGGTGGTGGTGAAGGTAAGAGTTCAGGTGGTCGTCATCCTTGTACACCTTGGGGTGTTCCAACTAAGGGTTATAAGACGCGTACCAG